>DPMO01000225.1 GCA_003541445.1 Clostridiales bacterium
ATGAGCTTCTGCTCCTTGTCCTGGCCCCCGCCCATGAAGAGGATATCGAAGGCGGTGAAGTCCACCGCCTCTCCCAAGCCGACCGCGGTGAGGCCGACCTCGATGCCCCGCCACTCGGCCCGCCGCCTCAAGGCGATGACGTTCCCGCGGTCCCCGTAGAGGTTCATGAGGTCCGGATAGAGGTGGCAGATCTCCAGCCTCAGGTCTTCTCCGCCTCCCAGAACGGCGGGGCGTACCCACGCCGGCTGATGATGTCCCTCAGCTCGAGCATCGCCGTGTAGGTAGGGGTGACGAGCAGTGTCTTCCCCTTCGCCGTGACGGCCAGGGCCCTGTCCAGGGCCTCGGACAGACCCGGGACCACCCGCACGGACGCCTCCGGCACTCCGGCGTACTTCAACCTCAGGGCCATGTCGTGGGCCCGGAGCCCGGAGACGATTATCTCCCCCACCCGTGCCCCGCGTTCCGCCAGGACCTCGAAGTCGACGTCCCACAGCCAGGAGATGTCCGTGCCGTCCGCGTACCGGTCGTTGATGGCGATGAGGAAGTTCCGGGGGCTCCTGTCGCCCACTTCGCCTGCACCGTCCGCCGCGGGGGCGTCGCCCAGGAGGGTCTCCAGGACCTGGTTGAACCCTGTGGGGTTCTTGACCAGGGCCAGGAGCACGTTCCTCCCCTCGACGGGGATGACCTCCATGCGTCCGAACGAGGCCCTGGCCCGTTCCAGGGAAGCCGCGGCGCGGCTCAGAGGGACACCGAGTTCGAGCGCTGCAGCCAAAGCCGCCAGGGCGTTGTAGACGTTGTAAAGACCCGGCACCGGCATGGCGACCCGGACCTCACCCTCCCCGCGCACGGACAGCGTGAACGAGGCCCCGCGGGCCCCCTCGAGACACACCGCACCGGCGCGGACGTCTGGAGCGGGACGTCGGAAATCGCCTCCCGGGCACGCGTAGCGCCCGAGGTGCCCGTAGTAGAAGACGCTGTAGTCCAGCTCCCGACCACAGGTGAGACAGTGCCGCTGCTCCCTTGTCTGGGTCATCGTCCGCTTCCCGCAACGGTCGTCTTCGACTCCGTAGAAGACCGCACGCTCTCCCCTCCCCCGCCCCAGAGCGGCGACGAGGGGGTCGTCGGCGTTGAGGACGACGAAGCCGCGCCCCCCTACGGCATCGGTCCCGCGCCCCACGAGCGAGACGGTCGTGTCAAGCTCACCGTAGCGGTCCAGCTGGTCCCGGAAGAAGTTGGTGACGACGATGCCGAGAGGTCTGAGTTCCCGCACCGCCTCGGGCACGGTGGCCTCGTCGACCTCCATGAGGGCGATGTCCGCCCTCCGGCCGGCGGCCGCCGCGTCCTCAAGGAAGGCCGACGTGAGGCCTTCCTTCAGATTGGCGCCGGAACGGTTGTGGACAAGGCGGTAGCCGGCATCCTGCAGGATGGTGGAGAGGAGGCGGGCCGTCGTGGTCTTCCCGTTGGTCCCGGTGATGATGACGCTCCCCCACCGCAACTTCCCGGCCAGCCGCCGGAGAAGCGCGGGCTGGATCCTGAGGGCCACGCGTCCCGGGAGGGACGAACCCCCATGACCCAGCCTACGGCTCAACTTCAGAACGGCTCTGCCGGCCCACAGGGCCAGAAGGTCACGCACGGTCGGAAGCACAGCCCCCGTCAGGAGCCCCTAGGAGCCCCTAGCCGCTGGACACAGAGGATGGATGTAGCATGTCCCGGGTGCTCCCGGACCTCTCACGGTTCCCCGACCGCTGGAGGGCCTTGCCAGACGGCGGTCTAGCCCTCTTCTCCCGAGCCCGGCGTCTGGGGACCGGACTCCTCCTCGGCAGGTTCTCCCGGCTCCCCGGGTTCAGGTTCCCCGACCGCCTCGTCCGCCGCCTCCGGGCGGCCGGCGGCATCGTCCTGCACGTAGCGGAACCTCACCGCCGGCGCCCCCTGCTTGACCTGGACCTTGGGTCTCGAGGGCCCGGGCGCGGGCTCCTCTTCGGGCACGGACTCCTCTTCCTCTTCGTCTTCCTGTTCCTCCCCGCCGGCTTCCAGGGGAGGTCGCTCGGGCTCGAGAGTCACATCCTCCAGCCCCTCGGCCGCATCGACCGGGACCTCTTCCCCGGTCTCTTCACCGGCAAGGTCCTGCTCGCCCTCTTCCGACGCCTCCGGTGTCGGCTCCAGGACCTCCCCGGGGAGGGTCGTGTCCTCGTCCCGGTCTTCGTCCCGGTCCTCACCGCCGTTCTCCTCAGGGTCCTGGCCCTGAGCGCTTCCGCCCTCGGCGGAACAGGAACCCTCCTCGCCCGATGTGTCCCCGCGAGCGGCCGGCTCGGACCGCGGCGAACCGGGGAGCGGCTTGCTCCAGAAGCCTCGCCTGACGTGGAACTGGGGCTCCATGTCCCGGTCGAGATGGACCTCGTAAAGGACGTGCCACTCCTTGGTGCCGCCGTCTGGACCCGGCTTGGGCCTCGTCTCCACCACGACGGCGCGGACCACCCACCCGTCGTCGGTCGGGGTCGCATCCAGGTAGTGGGCGGCCTTGCCCAGGACCTCGTTGATGTAGCCCAGGGCCCTCCTGCTCAGTGTCTCCTCTGTCAACCGACGCCACCTCCCCTTCCGG
>DPMO01000226.1 GCA_003541445.1 Clostridiales bacterium
GCCCCCGGCAAAGAACAGGGCCGTCTGCCCGGAACGGGAGACGGCCCAAAGTCCTCCTCATGTGGCTAGAGCCTTCTCCCTCCGCCGGCATTACCCGGATCAGGTCATAAGGGTCGAGGGCTTGACGCGGGCCCTCCTCTCAGCCGGGCCTCCCCCGGCTCCCCTGAAAGGCCTAGGACTCGGTTTTTGTAGGTGCGAGCCTTCCAAACCCGAGTCTACGGGTCTCTGCCCGGACTTGTCAAGCGCGGGCCGTGGGTTGTACGCTTACGAGGCATCGGCGGACGGCTCCCGCGGGAGAACAATCGGGGCGGCCCGCGCGTAGGGAAGAGGGACGACCGTTCCCTCGAGGACCAACTTTTCTATCAGGAGGTCTCTTACCAGGTGCGCCCTCGTCTATTCGCTCTGGACATCGACCACACCCTGACCGGAGACGACCACCGCATCACCGGGCCGAACGTGGCGGCCGTGGCCCGGGCCCTTGAAGAGGGAGTGAAGGTCACTCTCATCACCGGGAGGCGCTATTCCTGGTCGGCGGCCATGTTCGCCGACGTCCTGGGCGTCACCGGGCCTCTGGGCTGCCACTACGGACGCCGCGTCGTCGACCACCCTTCCGGTGAGGTCCTGGTCAGCCACCCTCTGCCTGAAGGGGCGCCCCGCGCCCTCATCGACGCGGCCCGGCCCTTCGATGACGCCCTCATCTCGCTCTTCCTCGGAGACGACCTCATCTTCGAACAGCTTCCGCCGGGCTGGGAGGCGACGACCCTCCCGCAGTTCTCCGTCGGAGACCTCGACGCCGTCTGCGCCGACCGCGACGGCGAGATCATCTCCGTCCACGTCTCGGGCCTGGAGAGGACGGACGTGGTGAAGGCCGTGGCCCAGGCCGGCCGGCGCCTCTTCCCGGGCCTCCTGGACTTCTACTACTCCCCCTGGGCCGGCGACCCCGGGGGCCTTCTCACCGCCGTCTCGTCGGCGGCCGACAAGGGTACGGCCCTCATCGACATCGCCCGGCGGCTCGGCGTCGACCCGTCGGAGACGGTGGCCATGGGCGACTCGGTGGCCGATGTGCCCATGCTCAGGGCGGCCGGGCTCGGTGTGGCCATGCCCTGGGCGGCCGATGAGGTCCGGGCCGCGGCCGACCTCGTCGCCGAGGGCGGACCGGAGGACGCGGTGGCCAAGACCATCCACGCTCTCCTCGAAGGCGGGCTCGAAGACCGGAGCAAGGAACGAGACCAAGACGCACCGGAGGACGGACCGGGGAGCCCGTGATGGACCAGTGGAAGTTCGATAAGCGCATCTTCTCTCTCCGCTCCTTCCTGGGGGCCGTCGGGGAGATGGTCCGGTGTCACCGCGAGGTCCGGGAGGCCGTCAAGGCGGGACGGGTCGACAAGGCCTTCGCCGAGCGCATCATGCTCGCCGTGACCCGAGTCAACGGCTGCCGGTACTGCACCTACGCTCACAGCCGTGCGGCCCTCCGAGAAGGCGTTTCCCAGGAGGAGCTGAATAGGCTCATGGCGGGCGATTTCAAGGCCGTGCCGCAGGACCAGGTGGTGGCCCTCCACTTCGCCCAGCACTACGCGGAGACCGAGGGCCGGACGGACCCTGAAGCACGGCGGACCCTTGTCGAGACGTACGGCGAGGACAAGGCCCGCGACATCCTCACGTACATCCGGCTCATCACCGTAGGGAACCTCTACGGGAACACCTTCGACGCTCTCCTCAGCCGGTTTGCCGGACGACCCGCGCCAGGGAGCAACCCTTTCAGTGAGGTCGCCGTGGTCCTGCTCGGCGCGGCCGGCTCGGTGCTGGCGCTGGCGGTCGTCCCGTTGGTCAAGTTGGCGGGTGCGCTGCGGAGCTGGTGTCGAGACCCCCGACGTGGAGCCTGAAGCACGGCCTGCGTGTCCCCTGGAGGATTCGGGCCGCCCGTCCCAGAAACTGGCCGGTGGTCCGCTGTGTCGGCGAGGAGAGGAAAGGAGGCCGAGGGACCATGGGACGGCGGTTCTTCCTGACGGCGGCCCTGCTCCTGGCGGTAGTGCTGGCAGCGGCCTCGGCGAACGGCTGTCGCGCGGAGTCCGGTGACGAGACCTCCGGCGTGGACGGCGAAGAGCCCGCCGGGCCCGCTGTCGTGAGCGCCTCCTTGAGCCAGACCAGGGGGACGTCCACCCCGGTGGCCGCCGGTGCAGAGGTGGTGGTCGGGACCCGCTACGTGGTCTTCCGTGCCGTCCTCGACACGGAGGTCCCTCCGGAGTGGTGGGACGACCACCTGACCGTGACCGGCGTCGACCGCTCCGCCTTCTCCGGCAGCTTCGACGGTGGCGCGGTCCTCCTCGAGTTCTGGGAGGGTCCCCCTGGAGAGCGCGTGACGGTCACCCTCGACTCCGTGGTGCTCCCCGGCGGGGAAGTCGGCTCCTACGAGGTGGCGTTCGTCAGGGTCGAGGAACCGTCGGCCGCAGTGGAAGTCCGGGAGGACGAGACCTGGCGCCAGGTCGTCCCGGGTGAGTTCCTGACGAGAAGGCCGCTCGAGTTCCGGGTCTCGTTCACCCGGGAGATGGACCGGGAGGCCGTCGAGGCGGTCCTCCGCGCGGCCGGGGCCAAGGAGATTGCCTGGACGAGCGCCGAGGAAGAGGAAGGGGAAGGGGATGAGGACGGCGGCGTGGCCGTGACCTTCACCATCCCCAGCCCGCCGCCGGCGGTCGACTTCGACCGGCTGACCGGGGTGCGGGACACCTTCGGCCTGCCCCTCGAGGGAGGCCTCCCGGTGGTGTTCGCCGGCGAACCGCCCCGCCTGTACTCCTTCGACCCCGCCTCGGGGGACGAACGGCCGCTCTGCGCCCTCATGGCCGACATCTCGGACGCGGCCATAAGCCCGGACGGGCGGCACCTCCTGGTGACCGCGTTCGACCGGACGAGTCTCGAATACGCCCTCTTGTCGTGGGTGGTCGAGGTCGAGACCGGACGGCTCGTGCCCCTCAGCGGATGGGGCTGGTGGGGATGGGTCGATGCGGGACACCTCCTCAGGCTCGGCGAGGACCACTACGAGGTCACCGACCTCACCGGCCGCGTGCTCCACCGCGGGAGCCTGCCGACCGGATGGCGCGCGGCGTCGCTGTCCCCCGACGGCCGCACCCTCGCCGTCCTGGTGGGAGACTGGACAGGCTACCCGGACATCCCGGGCTACCTGGTGAGCCACGACCTTGTGCTCACGGACCTCGTGTCGGGGACGCAGAAGGTCATCGAGGACCTCGTACGGATATACTCGCCCCCGACCGAGGGCTACGTCTTCAGCATCCCGGCCTGGTCACCCGATGGCACCCGTCTGGCGGCGGTGAGCGACAGCGAGTCGGAGAGCGTCATCGTCCTCGTCGACCTCGCGACAGGTTCCGTCACCCTTCCGGCGACCCTGGCAGGCCCGGCCGCCTCGCACGACCACTTCTCGTGGTCCCCGGACGGCCGCTTCTGGCTCTCCGGAGACCTCCTCATCGAGACGGCGGGGGGCGGAGCCTCGGCAGCCGCTCCGGTCGCCGGGCGCGGCCGGCCCTATTGGAGCCCTGACGGCACCTGGCTGGCGCGCAGTGACGACGCCATGAACTGGGGGCAGACGAGGGTGGCAGCCGTCGGCGGCGCGCCGGGCCCGACAGCCCCCGCGCCTCCTGAACACTTCCTCGGCACGACCCTGCCCTGCGGTTGGGACGCCCAGGGCCTCTTCTACTTCATCCGGTGGGAGGCGGCCGACTACCGCTACACGCCCGGACTGCCGTAGCAGGCCGCCGCAGGAAGCGTAAGAGGCGGAAGCGGGCGGGAGTCCTACACGAGCTGCCGGCGGCCGGACAGGTAGGCGCGGGCGTCCGGCCAATGCTTGACGGCGATGACGAAGCCGAGGACGGCGCCGGCCGCAAGCCACATGAGGTCCCCTCCGCCACGGGCAAGCCACAGGATGAGAGGAAGGAACAGGGCCGCGACCCCTGTGCCGAAGTTGGTGTCCCGGCTGATGAGGGATGCCGCCAGGATGGCCCCGGCGAAGTAGAGCGGGACCGCCCAGTTCAGGAGAAGGAAGGCTCCGAGCGTGGCGCCGAGCCCCTTGCCGCCCTTGAAGCCGAGAAAGAGCATGAAGTTGTGCCCGGTGACCACGGCCACCGCCGCCCAGAGGGCCGTGTAGGCCCAGCCCCCGTAGGCCGAGGCGAGATGGACGGCCAAGAGGCCCTTGCCCACGTCGAGGACGCCCGTGGCCACCCCCGCCGCCCGGCCCACGTTGCGGAAGGCGTTCATCCCTCCCACGTTGCCGCTGCCGACGGTCCGGATGTCGCGCCCGCCCCCCAGGTACTTCGCGGCCAGGAAGGCCGACGGGAAGGAACCGATGAGATAGGCGAGGGTGATGAGGGCGATGTCGCCCAGGGTCACGAGAACCAACCCCTTCGTTTCTTCGCTTCGCTGTGTCTATTCCGGCCTGTCCGCGGGACCCGGCGGCCGGCGGCCGCGTGCCCCGAGGGGCGCGGCGGCGATGTCCGACCTGTGGTGGGCCCCTTCGAAACGGATGAGGGCGACGGCCGCGTAGGCCCGGTCGACGGCCTCGGCGAGGGTCGGGGCCGTGGCGACCACGTTGAGGACGCGCCCACCGGCCGTCTCCACGCCGGGCGGGCCGGAGGCGGCCGGCCTCGTCCCCGCGTGGAAGACCTTGACCCCGGGGCAGGCCGCGGCCGCCTCAAGCCCCGTGATGGGCTTGCCGGTCTCATAACGACCCGGGTAGCCCGCGGAGGCCATGACGACACAGACGGCCGCCCCGCCCGAGACCGAGAGGCGGAGGGAACCGGGCCGGGCCGCAGACGAGGCCGCGGCCGTAGCGGCACCGGGACCTTCGAGCCCCTCGCCCGAGGCCACCGCCCGCATCAGCTCCACCAGGTCGTCCTCGACAAGGGGCAGGACGACCTGTGTCTCCGGGTCGCCGAAGCGGCAGTTGAACTCCAGGACCCTCGGGCCCTCGGGGGTGAGCATGAGGCCCGCGTAGAGGACTCCCCGGTAGGGCGCCCCCTCGGCGGCGAGGCCGCGAACCGCCGGCAGGAGGACGTGTTCGACCACGAAGGTCTCCTCCTCCGGCCCGAGCACGGGCGCCGGGCAGTACGCCCCCATGCCCCCCGTGTTAGGGCCCCGGTCCCCGTCGAAGACGCGCTTGTAGTCCTGGGCCGGCGGGAAGAGCCGGACCGTCTCCCCGTCGGTGAGGGCAAGGACCGAGACCTCCTGCCCCTCCAGACACTCCTCCACGACCACACGGCGGCCCGCCTCGCCGAAGACTTTCTCCTCCATGGCCGCGCGGACGGCGGCCTCGGCCGTCTCACGGTCCCTGGCGACGGTCACGCCCTTGCCGGCGGCCAGGCCGTCGGCCTTCACCACGACGGGCGTCCCGAAGCGGGCCACAGCCCGGAGCGCGGCCCCGGGAGTCTCGGCCACCTCGAAGCGGGCGGTGGGGATGCGATGCCTGACCATGAAGTCCTTGGCAAAGGCCTTACTGCTCTCAAGGCGCGCCGCGGCGGCCGTGGGACCGAAGAGGAGAAGGCCCGCCTCGGAGAAGACGTCGGCGATGCCGGCCGCGAGCGGTCCCTCGGGGCCCACCACCGTCAGGTCCACTCCAAGACGCCGGGCCAGCGCGAGGGCCGCACCGGGGTCGGCGGGGCTGAAGGGCCGGCCCTCGGGGGTGGTGTCCACGTTGGTGACGCGGGGCTCCAGAGCCGTGCCGGCGTTCCCGGGGGCACAGAAGACCTGCGAGACCCATGGGCTCCGGGCGATCTTCCAGGCGAGGGCGTGCTCCCTTCCCCCGCCGCCGAGGACAAGGACCTTCAGACCCTTCCGCAATGCCGTTCCCACCTCACGCAACCTCCCGCACCGTACGGTCGCCCTCTTGACTTCTCGGGACGCGGGCGCCATACCTTGTGACCCGTGCCTGCCTGTGCCGTCAAGAGCCGTCACGCGCGGGTGGAGCAGGATTCGGAGCCTTTGTCGGAAAGTTTCCCCAAAACCCCTCCGCAGGAGAGGTGTGCGGCGATGTCGACCTACCACGGCGGTCAACTGGTGGCGAAGACGCTCAAGGCCGAGGGGGTGACGACGGTCTTCGGCCTTGCCGGGGGCCACGTGTCCCCAATCTTCGACGGCCTCCTGACCGAGGGCATCCGCATCATCGACACCCGGCACGAGGAGGCGGCGGTGATGATGGCCGAGGGATGGGCCCGGTACACGGGCCGTCCGGGCGTGGCCGTCGTCACGGCGGGACCCGGGGTGGTCAACGCCTTCCCAGGCGTGGCCGTGGCCGACCAGACCAAGAGTCCGGTCGTCGTCATCGCCGGCCGCTCCACCATCGAGCGCCGCGAGCTCGGCGCGATGCAGGATGTGGACCAGGTGGAGCTGATGCGGCCGGTCACCAAATGGTCGCGCAGCGTCCTCCGGACCGAACGCATCCCGGACTACGTGGCGACCGCCTTCCGCCAGGCCCTCTCCGGAAGGCCGGGACCCGTCTTCGTCGACATCCCCGACGATGTCATCCAGGGCACCCTACCGGTGGACGAGGTCGAGGCCAAGGGTCTCCTTCCCGCAGGCCCGGCCGACTACCGGACCGAGACCCGTCAGGGCGCGGACGAGGCCGCGGTGCGGGCGGCGGCCGAGCTCATCGCCGATGCGGAGCGTCCGGTGATTGTCGCCGGCGGCGGCGTCTGGTGGTCCGGAGCCATGGACGAGGTCCGGGCCTTCGCGGAGGCCACGGGCATCCCGGTCTACTCCCGCTCCATGGCCAGAGGAGTGCTCCCCGACGACCATCCTCTGGGAGTGGGCTTCTTCCCGGCCGGCATCATGCAGGCCGACCTCGTGCTCATCCTGGGAACCCGGTACGACTGGACCATCGGCTACGGGCGGCCGCCCCTCTTCAGCCCGGAACTGAAGGTCATCCAGGTGGACATCGAACCCGAGGAGATAGGGCGGAACCGGCGGGCCGACGTGGGCCTGCCGGGCGACGTCAGGGTCGTCGTGGGACAGCTCCGGAAGGCCCTCGAGGCCTTCGGCTCCCCGAAGGCGGACCCCGCCTGGGCCGCCCGGCTCAAGGAGATGAGAGACTCCCTCAAGCACATGCTGGGGGCCGGAAGCGGGGTGAGCCGCGAGACCACCCCGGTCCACCCGGCCCTCCTGGTCCAGGAGGTCCGGGCCTGCCTGCCCAGGGACGCGGCCATCATCGTCGACGGCGGGGACATCGCCGGCTTCGCCATGATGACCATGGACGCCTACGGCCCCGGGTCGTGCACCTGGGTCGGCGGCTTCGGCCACCTGGGCGTCGGCCTCCCCTACGCCATCGCCGCCAAGCTGGCCCAGCCGGAAAGGCCCGTGGTCCTCATATCGGGGGACGGCTCGTTCGGCTTCTCGGCGATGGAGTTCGACACCGCGGTCCGCCACAAGGTGCCGGTCGTCTGCGTCATCGGCAACGACGGCGCCTGGGGTCAGGTGAAGCACGGCCAGGAGGAGACCTATGGTCCCGACAGGACGCCGGGAACGGAGCTCGGCTGGCGCCACTACGAGAAGGTCGTCGAGGCTCTGGGCGGACACGGCGAGGTGGTCGAGCGGCTCGACGA
>DPMO01000223.1 GCA_003541445.1 Clostridiales bacterium
AGTGCACCTCTGTGCTACACGTTCGACACCCGGCATTTCCGCCGCCTGCGCGTGACCAGTCGGCGGCCCGGCAGACCCTGACCTGGACGGCCGAGCCTGCCTCCGCCCGGGGCGCTGACGGCGGTGCAGTTACAGCCCTGAAAGCGCAGACCCAAGGAGTCCCAGACCGACCTGTGCTCCTTGCATAGGGCGAGGACCGAGGGACCATCCGCCAGAGCTTCGGCGGCGAGACGATAGAGGCTCAGGCGATCCTCGCCGGGGAGGCGACGCTTGTAGCCTGCTTGGTCCATCCCCGCCAGAAGGTCGAACACTGATGCGTCCCGACCGCATCTCACCGCGTGTGCCCGTAGAGTGGGCGAAGCACGCAGCGCCCCGAGGGTGACGACCTCGGGAGCCAGCTCCCTGACTTCCTTGCAGAGTGACCGGTAGCCTTCTCTCCAGCCCACGTGGGGAATCATCGGGTCAATCCGGATGCGGACGTTCCAACCCTTGTCTCGCAGGAGCCTCGCCGCCTCGAGCCGCGAACGAGGCGGAGGGGCACCCTTCTCCCACCTCCTGGCGGCCTCGTCGGAATTCACGGACCAGGCGAAGGAAACTCGGTCGGTGGGCTTCATGCGGAGGGCCTGCCGAACCTCCACCGACTTTGTCAGGAAGACCAGCTTATGACGGTCCTGCGAGGCGAACAAGGGTATGAGTAGTTCGGCCAGAGTCTTGCCGCACAGGCTCCTGTAGGCCTGCTCGAAGGCCAGGCCGTCCTGCAGCTCCCCCACCACCAGGGTGCGCGGCCTCGGATGTTCCAGCCACCTCTCGACGGTCCTTATCATCTCGGGGTAGTTATGAAAGATGGCTCCGCTCAAAGGGTAGGTCCCGAAAACGTACGACGGGGTTGCCTGCAGGAAACAGTAGGAGCACTCGAACGGGCACCCGGCGGCGGCCACGAGCTGCCAGAAACGCTGGCAGACGATGCCCCTTGGAGTCCCGTCGAATCTCTTGATGAAAGCCCCGCGTCTCGCCACGGTGACCGGCTTCGGGTCCAGAGCCGGCTCACTTGCGGTGACCATCCGGCTCACTCCTTTAGAAACGTAATCATGAGGTCCTCGGGGAACGTACGCCGCCTGCGCTTGAAACCGTCCACCTTAGTCGGGGCGACGCTTATGGCCCCTCTTTGTTCCGCCGACCGTAGCGCTTCACGGGCATGTTTCTCGAGGTAGTAGGTTTCTTCGTTCACGAAGGTGCAGATAGTTCTGACCAGCGCTTTCCTGCCCCTGAACTTCTCTTGAATTAGAGGCCACAATTCCTCAGCTGGCCAAACCCACCGTAACTGTGATGGGTCATCGGCGTCAGAGTATCTGAAGTGGCCGCTCGGGTCGACCTTCCACATGGCCTCCTTCATCTTGATGAACCCCTTTGGACTGTCGGTCGCGAAGAAGAGGTCATAAATCGGGCGCCGTGAGATGTCCGCCATCGAAAAGGCAAGGATGTACTCGACGAACTCTCCAAGGGTCAGTCGGCAGCCCTTCCGGATGTCTTCAAGATTCCTGCCACCTGGGTCAATACCCCAAGCGTCCATGATGGCCTTCAGATACGGGTGCGAGCGAAAGCGGTGAGCAGCTCCTATGGGGAAATACATCAGGACTTCCCTCATCCATCTTCGTCTTCCTCGGGAGCAGTTGTGCGACCACCTCCGGCTTCACGTCGAAGCCGAAGGGGTCGAGAAAGGCGAAAACGGCGTGGCCATCCTGTAGGGCATTGAGTAGCTCAGGGAGAAAGCCTTCGAAGTCGCCTGTATGCACTCTCACCTCGAACCAAGAGGGTAACTGCATGCCCTTCAGGGCCTTCCGAAGCTGCTTCGTGCACTTAGGGTCCTTGTCCACGAAGTCGAAAAAATATGGGGTTTGGACGGGTTCCGCTGCTGGGCCTCGGTTGCGGCCTGCAAGGCGATGAGAGGCGAGCCCGGGTGGTCCCGGTACAACCCTGGGCCGCAATAGCCGTCAATGTAGCGGATGGTCCCGGCCCGCTTCAGGCGAGCCATGATAGGAAACCATGCCCTGAGGTATGACCGCAGAATCCTGTGCTTGGCCCGGGTATGCGGGGCAAGGGTGCCCCTGTCATGCCGGCGCACCGCCTCCGACCTCCCGAACAACAGTTCGCCCCTGGAATGGTTCTTCCTCCCAGGGCATGGCCGGAAGATCGGGTCCTGTCAATCGTACCCCGTTGTCCCCACGCTGGGCTCGAACCTGAACTCGAAGGCGGGCCACCTGATGAAGTAGAAGCGGCCGGCGGCGTCCCACCCGCAGGGGAACACCGTTCCAAGGGACTTCTCCTTGACCGGCCCGCTGGCCGGGTCGACCCGGAAGACGACGGTCTCACCCCACCCGTCATGTTGGGTGTTTATGGCGAACCATTTGGCGTCAGGGCTCCACTCGGGCTTCCTCCCACAGGCCATCCCGAGGTCCGCGATGCTGTGCGGCGGTGCTGTCTCGAGCAGAAGGCTGCCGACCGTCCAGTAGAGGCCGTCCGGCGACCAGCTGCCGGCCCAGTTCTGCTGGCTGGCGATGGGCACCTCAGCGTCGACCGTGCCCGACGCCACGTCAAGTACGAGGAGGGTGCAGCCCCGTTCCGGTCCGAGGTCGCTGACGGCCGCCAGTTTCCGACCGTCGGGGGACCAGAAGGGGCCCTCCGCGAGGCCCTCCAAGAGGCAGGTCCCCACTTCCTCGTACTTAGAGACGAAGTCAGAAAAGAGCCGGTGCTCCCCGGTCTCCAGGTTCACGATAACCAGATGCCCCGCCGCGAACCAGCCATCGCCCGACATACGCACATCGGCCGGATGCTCGATGACCAGACCCGAAAGATGCTTTCCATCGGGTGAGACCGCTCGGAAGTTGAGTCCCCAGGGCAGCGCCCCCTCGTGGACGACTACCTCTTCCGTGGTGATGACCTGGTAGGAGAGGTCCGGGCGCTCCCCCCGGTGGAGTCTCAGGAGGTGCTGTCCCCCAAGCCAGGCGGGGTGGTAGCCGTAGGCGGCGTCCAGCGCTCGAGAAGTTCCGTCATTTACCCGAACCAGCAGGGCCCGCTTCTCCCACGACCGTTCGTGGTAGTGGATATGCAGAACGGTTCGGCCGTCGGGACTCACGGCGGCCGCGTAGACATCCGCCGGCAGCCGGCACAGGCTGGTCTCCTCACCGGTTTCCGGGTCGAACGCGTAGAGCTGCGGCGGGTCTCCGGTGTAGAGGCGCCAGATGGTGGCGAGGACCTTCAGGCCACTTGTGTCCTGGGCGTCCCACAGATTGACGCGCACCAGCGACGGCGGTCCGCTCGGCAGCGTGAACTCCGCGGTACGGTCGTCCGTCCAGGTGATGTCCGTTCCGAGCCCCTCGAGGATGGTCTCGACGCTGTCCCGGTCCATGTCCTTGCTGAAGCGGGCCCGCAGGCGAAGCGGCGGGTCGCCCAGACAGTCGCTTGTCGAGACCTGCCGCCACTCCCCGTCCACGTTGACCTCAAGGACGACCGTGGGCTCGGCGACCCGCTTCATCGAGAGGACCAGCGCATCCTCGTCGCTGTGAGGAAGGTCGACGCCCGTGATGGTGAGGGTCATGGTCTCCCCCGGCGGCCCCTCGGGAAAGGAACAGCGGAGCCGGCCCTCGGAGCAGGAAATCTCGACCTGCCCGGGCCCTTCCACCTTGACGTTCTCCTTGACCCACTCCTCGTCGGGTTGGGGTTCGATGCTGGCGGAGAACACGACCGCGCCCGTACCGACGATCACCTCTCCGCTCCGGGAAACGAAGATCCGGGCACGCTCCCGCTCCCACATCCTCATTGACGCGGGCGGCTTTGAGACCACGCAGGCAAGCGACACTAGAGGAAGGCCGTCCTGCCCCTCGCTTTGGCCGTCGTCTTGCGCGCCGCTTCCCTTCCGGCAGCCGCCCGTGGGGAGAAGAAGAAGAAGAAGTAGAACCGCCAAAAGCACGAGGGCGACCTCGACCAGACGTGTGCGACGCCTCAAACGGCATCCCCCCTGCCGTAGTCGAGCCGGCCACGGCCCTGACCATACCAGGCCCGAACCGGTGCCTTCCCCTCTGGGTGGAGGCTTCGTGGTAGGCCTGGAAAAACCTTGCGGGAGAGCGGAGAAGCTCGATCACCCTCGTCGGCGCCGGACCCCGCCGGCAGATATCTCAGGACTTCCCGCAGATCTCGTATCGATCAAGCGCCCGGAACACCGCCTCGTGGTGGGAGAGCTTGCCGGGGCCCTTGTCCATGGTGCTCATCAGGCTGCCTTGTGCCCGGGCCAGGAGCCTCTCTCGGCGTATGTCTCGAGGCACCGGACCGAGTCTCGCTCATCGAGGCCCGCGTCGCCTTCTCCGGCCAACCGGCGCGCAAACCATCGCCGTCTCCGGGAAGGCGAAAAGACACTAGTGGTCAGGCCAGGATAGTAAGGCACTGGTGCTGAAGGCCGGGCCCTGTAGAGGTTCATCAGGTTGAAAGCCGCGCACTGGAACCGCCACACCTGCTAAGGTCCCCTTTGACGTCGAGTTCCTGATGGCGTACACTTTGGGCATGAGTTATACGGCAGGAGGCGGCCCTCATGCACAGGAAGCTCACGTTGCGGCTGGACGAGGCCCTCATTCAGAAGATGAAACGTATCTCGAAGAAGTCCGGGAAGTCCGTGTCCCAGATGGTTGCTGACTACTTCTCTCTCATCGATGAGGTTGACCCTCACCGCGCGGAGATGACCCCTCGCGTCCGCTCTCTGTTTGGAGCTCTGGCTGGCGCGAAGGTGTCCGAAGGCGACTATAGGCGCCACCTTGAGGCCAAGCACCGATGAAAGTCCTCTTCGACACGAACGTGGTGCTCGACGTCCTCCTAGCCAGAGAGCCTTTCGCCCAAGTCGCGGCGCAGCTTCTGAGTCTCGCCGACAGGGGACGCATCCAAGGCGTGCTCTGTGCAACGAGCGTCACGACCATCCACTACCTTGCCACCAAGGCCGTAGGTCATCGACAAGCGCAGAAACACCTCCGAGAGCTCCTGACGATGTTCGAGGTCGCTCCGGTCAACGGCGGTGTCCTTGCTCGCGCACTGGACACGCGCTTTTCGGACTACGAGGATGCCGTGCTTCACGAGGCGGGCCGTGCCGCCCGAGTGGCCGGCATCGTCACGCGAAACGTCAAGGACTTCTCGGGAGCCGCCATGCCCGTCTTCGCGCCGGACGAACTCCTTTGCGCCGTTCTTGCTCAGCAACCGTGACCTGGCTGGCGCTTTCTCAACTACTACTCTCCTTCAGCCGCAAGCGCGGGCTCACGCCCAGGAGGACGCTCGAGACCTCTTCGCGGGTCTCGGTGTCGGTCTCCGAGAGCTCGATGCGGACACGGTACTTGAGCTTCTCACGGCCCGCGACCTTGAGGAGGGCGGGCGTCTGGTCGGCAAGCTCGTGGAGCTCACCGGGTTCGAGATCGGCCTCGGCGACCTTCGGCCATTCGCGCGCCCCCGCGATGTCTCCAGGAACGTCCTCCCGCTCCTTCAGCCTGACGTCTTTCGCCGCCGCCAGCTCGCACGGCCACGGGCCGGAACCGTCGGCCAGCTCGAGGAGTCGGGTGCGCAGGGCCCCGTCGATGGTCCGGCTGACAATCGCCCAGGGCAGGGTCAAGTGGGCTCTCGCCGAGGCGGCGTCGAGGATGGCCAGGGCGCTGGTCACGCGGTCGGTCGAACCGCCTGCCGGTTCCAGCCAGGCCGCCGGCAGGGCGTCGGGCAGGATGGACGTGGGTGACAGACGGTCCGGCGGCGCCTGGAGGGCGGCGTTCTCGGTGAGCAGGCCCTGGGGGACATCCTGTTCGTAGACGCTGGCCGCTCCGCCGGCGACGATGAGCCACACCTTGCCCTCCTTCACCGCGGCGCGTACGGCAGCATCCGCGACCTCCTGCGGAGCCGCGGGGATGACCAGGGTCTCCTCGTACGTCCCCCGCGACACCGCCACCGTGCGGCCGCCGGCGAAGTAGGCATAAAGGTCGCCCACCCTGAGGTTTCCTTGCTTTCCCTCCTGCGGCCACAGCCCCGGCAAGGCCCCGGACTGGAGAAGAGACGGGGCCAGCTCGGTCAGGGTGGCCGCCTCAGGCAGGACCACCCCGAGGCTCGGGTCCTTCACGGCCACGTCGTCCGGCCTCTCCCGCCAGAAGGTCCGGACCGAGCGGTCGGGCCGCGTCAGCCGCATCACGAAGAGGCCGCTCTCACAGCCGGCCAAGAGGGTGTCGAGGACGGCCTGGGGTCTGAGCATCTTCGGCAGGCGCGGGAACTGGGCGAAGGCCTCGACCAGGTTGCGCACCCGGCGCGAGGTCTCGCCCTCCTGCCGGAGGTCGTACGGGCCGCCGGGTAGGAGGGCATCCTTAGGGCGCCCGTGTCGCAGCGGCGGACGCCTGCTCTGGGGGGTGTCTGGGGGGTTGTACAATATACATGCGTAAGAGGTCTATGGGGAGGGTGCTTCCGAATGGCGCGGTCCTGCTCCGGCGGGTCACAGATAAGCCTCGTCCGGGAACTCCGGTCCCACATCCCCTACAGCGTCTTCAGCGTCACGCTGGCTCTCGTCCTCACCGGCATGCTCACGAGCGTCTTCCTGCTCCTCGACCCTCTGCAGACGCCGGCCGCCGCCGGACGGCTCTTCCACTGCTTCCACCCGCCCCACATACTGCTCAGCGCCACGGCGACCACGGCCATGTTCTGGCGTCACGAGAGGAATCTCTGGAAGAGTGTCATCATAGGGTTCGTGGGGTCGGTGGCCGTCTGCGGGGTGAGCGACGTCCTCATCCCGTACCTGGGCGGGCTCCTTCTGGGGGTCGACATGCACCTGCACTTCTGCTTCCTCGAACACCCCTTGCTCGTCGTGCCGTTCGTCGCGCTCGGCATCTTCACCGGGCTCGTCGCCGCCGAGGAGATACCACGGGTGACCTTCTTCTCTCACTCCGGTCATGTGCTGACGAGCAGCATGGCCTCGATTCTGTACCTCGTGTCCTTCGGCCTGACAGACTGGGTCTCGTCGCTCGGTGCGGTCTTCCCCCTCGTCGTCGTGGCCGTCGTCGTCCCGTGTTGCACCAGCGACATCGTCTTCCCGATGCTCCTCGTATCCCGGCGGGCACCCGACGCCTCAGCGCCGGTCGCCCGTCCCGCACCGCCCGTGCCCTGAGGGCGCGGCCCGGAGTCCTGCCACTGAGCGCAGGGACGGACGCGTCGGCACGGTGCAAACCCTGCGGGCTGGCGATGCGGTCCGGGGTCCGGTCTGACGGCTTGGACTACGGTGCCGCCCGTACGGCGCGGACCGTGGCAGTACCGGCGTAGCCCTCGGAGCCTACGAGAGCAGTCGCTCCCTCCATCGCGACAGGACGCCCTCCAGCTCCGGGGGCACCCGGGCCGCTTCGCCGAACACCGCCTCGCCGATGCGCAGGAAATCGCGCTTCCCGGCGTCCTCGCCGAACAGCCTGGCGCAGCAGCAGTCGAGCGTGACAAGATTCCAGGCCCCGAGCACCAGACCCAGCCCCTCGAGCACGTCGTACTCGCCCCACACGATGCGGTGGCGGCCGCCTTCACGGTAGACCGCGGCCTCGAAGACGCCTTCCACGAGGCCGACGACCCGGAAGAGAGCCCTGTAGATGGAGGCGATGTCCGTGACACTGCGTCCCAGGAGCTCCCCTCGCTCTCCGTGCCACCGCAGCCGCATCGGGTCCGGGATGAGCCCGAAGAGGTTCTTCAGCGACCAGCTTCCCGTCTTCAGCTTGGCGAGGCTGACCAGCACGCTTCCCCTGAGCTCGAACAGGCGCTGGGGAACGACTCCGAAAAGGCTCTCGTCCCGCACCGGCGTCTCTTGCGCTCCCCTGCCGAAGGCCCGCCCGACGGTATCGCGGACCTTCTCCGCCGGCGCGACCCTCCCGGCCCAGACCTCCTCGGTCACGTTGAGGTATTCCGCTCCGTGACGCTCGAGGACCCGGGCTATGCCGGTCCTCTCCAGGAAGAGCCGGTCCTGCTCGCGTATCCACTCCCGGTTCTCGTCGGCGTTGCCGGGGGTGATCTCGCGCCCGCCGTAGTTGCGGCCGGCGCTGTGTCCCTCTATCACGATGCGGCGCCCCGGGGGCAGGGCTCCGAGAACGAGGTCGAGCTCCTTCGCCCCGGTGAAGTTGGCCCGGTGTGGGCTGAACCAAGCAGGTTTGACGAGAAAGGTCGGTTCGGCCGCCTCCGGCGTCGAGGGGCCGGGGCCTGCCCGGGCCGCGGGGCCTGCCTGGGCCGCGGGACCCGCCCGGTGTGCGAGCCCGAGCTCCCTCATCGCCCGGGCCATGTCCCGGACCGACCTCACCTCCGCCACGACCACTCGTGCGGCCACGGTCATGCCCCTCATGCCCCCTTTGTTCAGCTTTCCGGATGATGACGCCTACCGGGCGTTGTCGTCGGGTGACGGATTTCCTCCCACCGCCGGCTCCCCCTTCCCCTGCAGGGACCGGGATAACGTACTGCCGAGGCGGGACCCCCGCTCGACCGTGGAAGCCTGGCGCGCCGCCTCCCGTCGGCGTGGCATTGCCACAGTGGTGCGGCTGCGAGGAGGGTCTTCTCCGGCAAGTCGGCCTGACCCGAGGCGAGTCGGACGGTGTCGGCCTTCCCGGACTTCACCGGGACGGTGAGTGAGAACGTCCGCTATTTTGAAAGACACGCCGCA
>DPMO01000247.1 GCA_003541445.1 Clostridiales bacterium
CGGCAATCGCCGTAAAGGGTGAACTGGGAGACGACGAGCACGTCGGCCGCCGGGCCTTCCCCCGCCCGCCTGGCGGTCTTGAGGTCGAGGAGGGACAGGTTCATCTTCCCCTCAGCGTCGGGGAAGATCCTGAGGTGGGCGGTCTTGTCCGCGAGGTAGACAGCGTCCTCTTCCGTGTCCGTCGCGGCCACGCCCAGGAGGACGCACAGGCCTCTCCCTATCTCCCCGACGACCCTGTTGCCCACCGTCACTCTGGCCTCGCGACAGCGCTGGACCACGGCCCTCAACCTGTCGACCCTCCCGGTTCGCCGGAAGCCCGGCTCACGCTGAAGACATCGCGTATCTTGGAGAGCTTCTCCTGCAGGTGCCGGAGCTGCTCGAGGTTCGATATCTCGAGGACGAGGTCTATGGTCGCCGTCTTGGACGCGTCGGCCCGCGCGCTCACCGAGCTGATGTTGGTCCGGGTCTCGGCGATGGCGTTGACCACGTCTGAGAGCAGGCCCGGTCGGTCGAACGCACTCACGACCACCCCGGCGAGGAAGGTCTGGGCCACGTCGTCGTCCCAGGCCACCTCGATGAGCCTTCCGGCGTCGGCGGAGAGGTGCTTGATGTTGGGACAGTCCACGCGGTGGACCGACACGCCGCGGCCACGGGTGATGTAGCCCACGATGCTGTCCCCCGGCAGGGGGTTGCAGCAGCGTGCAAACCTGACCAGCACGTTGTCGACCCCGCGCACCCTCACTCCGTCCACGGGCCGCCCGTAGGGCTGGGTCAGCCGCAGGCCCTTCATGACCTCCTCGGCCTCGACCACGGTGGCCCGCCACTCCTCGCGTTTCAGCTCCTCCTCGAGCTTCTGCGCCACGTAGTTGGCGCTGATGCCGCCGTAGCCGATGGCGGCGTAGAGCTCCTCGACGGAGGTCAGGCTGAACCGGCGGGCTATCTCCTCGAGCCAGTCGTCGCGCAGGGCCTCCTCGCGCTGGAGCCCGTGGCGCCGGAGCTCCTTCTCCAGCAGTTCCCGTCCGCGCGTGATGTGCTCCTCGCGGCGCTCCTTCTTGAACCACTGCCGGATCTTCTGCCGGGCCCCGCTGGTCTTGGCCATGCTCAGCCAGTCCCAGCTCGGCCCTCCGAGCTGCTTGGAGGTCAGGATCTCGACGATGTCGCCGTTCTGGAGCCGGTGGTCGAGAGGCACTATCCTGCCGTTGACCTTCGCCCCCACGCACCGGTGCCCGATGTCGGTGTGGATGCGGTAGGCGAAGTCTATCGGCGTCGCCCCGGCCGGGAGTTCGAGGACGTCCCCCTTGGGGGTGAACACGTAGACCTCGTCCGAGAACAGGTCGAGCTTCAGGCTCTCCATGAACTCGCGGGCGTCGGGGAGGTCGCGCTGCCACTCCAGGAGCTGCCGGAGCCAGGAGAGCTTGTTCTCGAAGTCGCGGTCTGTCTCATGCCGCCCCTCCTTGTAGCGCCAGTGGGCGGCGATGCCGTACTCCGCCGTCCGGTGCATCTCCCAGGTGCGGATCTGGATCTCGAACGGCTCTCCCGCGGGAGAGATGACCGTGGTGTGGAGAGACTGGTACATGTTCGGCTTGGGCATGGCGATGAAGTCCTTGAAACGGCCCGGGATCGGCTTCCAGAGGCTGTGGACGATGCCGAGTGCGGCGTAGCAGTCACGGATGGTGTCGACGATGATGCGGATGGCCGTGAGGTCGTATATCTCCGAGAAATCCCGTCCCTGCACGTACATCTTCCGGTAGATGCTGTAGAAGTGCTTGGCCCGTCCGGAGATGTCGGCCTCTATGCCGGCCTCCTCGAGCTTGGCCTCGAGTTCGGAGATGATCGCCCGGGTGAACTCCTCCCTCTCGGCCCGCTTCCGGGCGACCATGCCCACGAGCTGCTGGTAGCGCTCTGGCTCGAGGGTGCGGAGGGCCAGGTCCTCCAGTTCCATCTTCATCCGGTACACCCCGAGCCGGTGGGCCAGCGGGGCGAAGATGTCCAGGGTCTCCCTTGCCGTGACGCGCTGGCGGTCGAGAGGGAGGTGGGAGAGGGTCCTCATGTTGTGCAGGCGGTCGGCCAGGCGGATGAGCAGGACCCGGATGTCGCGCGACATGGCCAGGAACATCTTTCGGAGGTTCTCGACCTGCTCGTCTTCCCTGGACCTGTACTGGATGCGGCTGAGCTTCGTCACGCCGTCGACGAGGAGGGTGATTTCCGCGCCGAACTCGCGCCTGAGGTCGTCCAGGGCGACGCCCGCGTCCTCTACGACGTCGTGCAGGAGGGCGGCCGCGATGCTGACAACGTCGAGCTCGAGGTCGACCATGATGTGGGCCACGGCCAGCGGGTGTGACAGGTAGGGCTCGCCCGACAGCCTCCTCTGGCCCTCGTGGGCCCTTGCCGCGTAGGCGTAGGCCCGGTCGACCAGGGAGACGTCGGCCCCGGGGGCGTACTCCAGTATCCGCTTCTTGAGGGCCTCCAGGTCGGACAAGGCTCCTCCCCCGCACCTAAAAGACCGGACCCCGTGTCCTGCGTCCGGCCGCGGCGCCGCCGGCGGCGCGGCCCCGCTGCCTATTACTCTACCAGGGTGCCGCGCTCATGTCGAAGGCGGTCGCTAGAACGTGAGGACCCGCGGCAGGAAGTCCAGGAGGCCGAGGACCGCGGCCGAGCCCCAGGCGCTCCGCGTCCGGTGGAAGAGGAACCCTATCACGGCGAAGGTCAACAGCAGGGTCACCAGACCCCCGACGACCGAGGTCGGCCAGGTGACCGGGTTCCCCGGGGCCGGGATGAAGCCGGGCAGGAAGTAGACGAGGGCCATGACGAAGGCCGACCCGAGCCAGCCGACCCAGCGGCCGAGGTGGCGCTCGAAAGTCGTCTGCACGAACCCGTGGTAGTAGAGGGCGCGGACGAGGCCGATGAAGCCGAAGGACCACAGGGCCTGGCCGAGGACGGCGATGACCCGGACGCTGCGGAACCCGCTCGGAAAGCTCACCGCCCCGCCCACGGTGGCCAGGAGGCCGAGACTGGCTCCCACGAAGAGGACGCGGGCGAGATTCCGCCGGGTCAGCCCCAGGTAGGTCGGCACGTCCATCCCCACGTACTCGAGCCAGTACACGACGAGGACGAGAGCGGCCACGTGGTAGATGACGACCGCCTCGGAGGCGAGCCGGGCCGCGTTCACCATGAGTCTCACCAGGATGTCCCCGAGGAGGACGAGACCGATGAGGGTCCAGTCCCATGACGCCGGATGGGGGGAGCGCCCGCGCAGGTGCCGGGGCTGGGGCCTCGGGTGGAGGAGGTCTATGGTGAGCACGTAGGTGAGGGCGACGAGGAGGAAACTCACCACGCCGAAGGCGATGAGGGGTCCCGACAGGACCGGCGTCTCGAGCCCCTTGGGTGAGAAGACCGAGCGGAACGGGAACTCGTTGGCGAACGTCACCTGGACCCGCTCGGGCCGGCTCACGGTGAGGGTCACCGTGGGGCCTTCGATGAAGGTCACCCCTCCGAAGCGCTCGGTGCGGAAGTAGGCGGACACCGGCGCCCCCTCGGTGAACCGCCTGGTCTGGCCGAAGACCATGACGAGGTTGGGGTCCCGCTTCACATCCCTCAGCACGGCCTTGGCCTCCGGGAGGTGGACACTATAGGCGTGGGAGACCTCGGCCGAGGCCAGCTCCTTTATCGCCTCGAGCTCCTGGTAGGTGACAGGGAGATAGCAGCCGTCGACCCGGTCGGTGAGGGTCGTGGCCCCCGGGGTCCCGACGAGCTCGGCGAGCTCGTCCGCCGCCGACGGGGCCACGTTGAAGGTGACGGTCCCCGAACCGGTCAGAACCGCACCTGTGACCTGGCCGCTAGAGTACACGGGCACGATGGCCCCGCCGTTCTCGTAGACGAGGCGCACGTAGAGGCCGTCCAGCTGCAGCGACCTGAACGTGTAGGCCTCGCGCGTCACGTAGTCCTCTCTGAGGTCGCCCACGGAGCCGGGCTCGGCCAGGAAG
>DPMO01000241.1 GCA_003541445.1 Clostridiales bacterium
CAGATGCCCGGGCCATCGCCAACGGCATCCGGACGGCCATCCGCTGCGTGCGTGGTGCGGTGCCGGACAGGATGAAGGCGGCCCTGTCCGAGCTGACCGGGGGGAAGCTGTCGTGACGGTGCTGCATAACGCCGGAATCCTGGGTCTGGGTTCAGCCACTGGCGACCGGATACTGACCAACGGGGACCTGGAGCGACTGGTGGACACCTCCGACGAATGGATCGTGGAGCGCACCGGGATCTCGGAGCGCAGAGTGCTGGGGCCCGGAAAGGCCACGTCCGATCTGGCCTGGGAGGCAGCACGCAAGGCGCTGGAAACATCGGGGGTGTGTGCTGCCGAGCTGGATCTGATCGTGGTGGCTACCGTCACTCCCGACATGCCCTTTCCCGCCACCGCCTGCTTGCTGCAAGACCGCCTGGGAGCGCGAAAGGCGGCGGCCTTTGACCTGGAGGCGGCGTGTTCGGGCTTTCTCTATGGCTTGGTCATCGCCAGCCAGTTCATCCGCCTGGGTACCTACCGCTACGTGTTGGTCATCGGGGCGGAGACTCTTTCCCGGATCACCGACTGGACCGACCGCAGCACCTGCGTGCTGTTCGGCGACGGGGCCGGGGCGGCGGTGCTGGGGCCAGTCGGGACACGGGCAGGAGTCCTGGGATGGAGCCTGGGCGCAGACGGCAGCGGCGCCGACCTGTTGAAGATGCCGGCGGGCGGTTCGCGAATGCCGGCCAGCACGGAGACGGTTGCCCGCCGCCTACATTACATCCGCATGAACGGACGGGAAGTGTTCAAACGGGCCGTCACCCTCATGCAGGACGCGGGGATGATGGCGCTGCGCAATGCGGGACTGGATGCCGGCCAGGTTGACCTGCTGATACCACACCAGGCCAATCTGCGCATCATCGAGGCACTGAGGAAGAAGTTGCGCATGCCCCGCGAGAAGGTGTTCTGGAACCTGGACCGTTACGGCAACATGTCGTCGGCGTCCGTGCCAGTCGCCCTGGAAGAGGCGCTGCAAGCCGGACGCGTGCGTCCCGGGGATGTCCTGCTGATGGTGGCCTTCGGGGCCGGGTTGACGTGGGGTGCGGTGGTCATGCGTTGGCCCGGCTGAGTGATCGAGTCCAGGAGGGGAGGGTTTCCCATGACGGTGAAGGTAGTTACTGATAGCACCTGTGACGTCCCTCTTCCTCGGCTGGAGGAGCTGGGAGTCACCGTGGTACCGCTTACCGTCCACTTTGGCCCCGAGCAATACAAGGATCACGTTGAGATGAGCCCGGAGCAGTTCTTCGCCCACCTCACCTCGTCCAGTCATCATCCCCGCACCTCGCAGCCATCTCCGGGAGAGTTTGCCGAAGTGTATCGACGACTGAGTGCTGATGGTTCTTCCATCATATCGATTCACCTGTCATCCGAGCTCAGCGGTACCTACCAGTCGGCGGTGATGGGCGCGCAGATGGTCCCGGAGGCGGACGTGGAGGTGGTTGATTCGCGGCTGGCGTCCTTGGCCTTCGGGATCGCCGTGGTGCGCGCAGCCCGGCTGGCAAAAGAGGGGAAGGCCAAGGAGGAGATCCTGAGGGTGATCCGCCGTCAGATGGCCAGCACCCACGTATTCCTGTCTGTGGATACGCTGGAGTACCTACGGCGCAACGGCCGGATCGGGAAGGCCCAGTATCTGCTGGGCACTTTGCTGAACTTCAAGCCCATCCTCACGTTGGAAGACGGGGTGGTGGCCCCCTACGACCGGGTGAGGGGGCGCAAGAAGGTGATCCCCCGCCTGGTGCAGGCAGCGACGGAACGAGTTCCTGCGGGGTCGGAGATCGGCCTGGCGATAGCCCACGGCGCGGTGCCCGACCAAGCCGCGGAACTCCGGGAAGCGATGGGAAGAACTTTCAGGATACACGAGTGTCACCAGGGTTGCATCGGGGCGGTGATCGGCACTCACGTGGGCCCTGGAACCCTGGCGGTGTGCTTCTACGCAGTGGATGAGGCGAGGGAGGGCAGTTGAAGTTCGCGGTCCTGTTTGCCGGTCAAGGGGCCCAACGGGTCGGGATGGGGCAAGATATCATTCAGCGGTACCCGCGGGCCAGGGCGGTATTCCGGCGGGCAGAGGAGTGCTCCGGACTGCCGCTATCCCGCCTGTGCTTTGAGGGACCGGAAGAAGAGTTGGCACTGACTGTGTACACCCAGCCCTGCCTGCTGGCCGTGGAGGCAGCTATCTGGGCGGTGCTGGAGGAGTGGGGAGTGACCCCTTGGGCGGTGGCCGGGCTCAGCGTCGGGGAATACGGAGCGCTGGTGGCGGCGGGATCGTTGGAGCTCGACGAAGCGATACGCTTGGTCTGCATCCGAGCGCGACTGATGCATCAGGCCTGCCGACCTGGGGAGACGGGGATGCTCGCGGTACTGGGCCTGACCGAGGAGAGGGTCAGGGATCTGTGTACCCGGGCCTCCAGACGCGGCATGGTGGAAGCTGCCAACTTTAACTGTCCCGGGCAGGTGGTGGTGGCGGGAGAACTGCGCGCGCTGAGGTACCTTGCGGAGCTGGCCAAGGAGGCGGGAGCCCGGCGGGTAATACCCCTGCGAGTCAGTGCCGCCTTCCACACCAGCTTGATGCGGGGGGTGGCGGAGGAGCTGGGTGCAGCGTTAGATACAGCGGAGGTTCGCCCTGCCCGGGTGCCGGTGGTGGCCAATGCTTGGGCGCGGTACGTGCGGACGCCACAGGAGATACGGCAAGCTCTCCGGGTTCAGGTGTACAGCCCCGTGCTCTGGGAGCAGACCTTGCGGCTGTTGGCGCGCGACGGAGTGGAGACCTTCGTGGAGGTGGGCCCGGGAAGGGTGCTCAGCGGCTTCGTCCAGCGTACCCTCCCCGGTGCCCGAGCGGTGGCGGTAGAAGACTTGCCGTCCCTGGAATCGCTGCTTGAAATATCCAAAGGGGGTTTGCTAAGATGTTGCTAGATGGCCGCGGCGCCCTGGTCACGGGAGGCTCCCGGGGTATCGGCCGAGCCATCGCCGAGCGTCTGGCCGGTGAAGGGGCGGCAGTCACCATCGGCTACCGGAGCCAACGAGAGGCGGCGGAAGAGGTGGTGGCAGCTATCCGCCGCGCCGGAGGCCGCGCCTGGGCGGTGAGGGCGGACGTCAGCTGCGCCCGTGAAGCGGAGGAGCTGGTCAACCGTGCAGCAGCGCATGCTGGCCGGCTGGACATCCTGGTGAACAACGCGGGGATCACCAGGGATGCACTCTTGGTTCGCATGAGACCGGAAGACTGGCAGCGGGTGCTCGACGTGAACCTGACCGGGGCTTTCCACTGTACCAGGTCCGCCGTACGGCGTATGATGCGTCAGCGGTATGGCCGCATCATAAACATCTCCTCGGTTGTGGGTCTTATCGGCAACCCGGGCCAGGCCAATTATGCCGCCAGCAAGGCGGGGTTGGTTGGATTCACGCGCGCACTGGCCCGCGAGCTGGCTCCCCGAAACATCACCGTCAACTGCGTGGCCCCTGGTCTCATCGCTACCGACATGACCGCCGCTCTGCCTGAGGAGTACCGGCAGCGGATACGCGAGCGGGTGCCGCTGGGTCGGGAGGGCAGCCCGGAGGAGGTAGCGTGGCTGGTGGTGTTCCTGGCCTCCGACCGAGCAAGTTACATCACCGGTCAGGTAATTGCCGTGGACGGTGGGCTGGGAAGCTGACCGCGGTAACGAGAACACCAAAGCAGTCTAGCTGGAGGAGGTGGCCCAGTGCCCAGCAAGCAAGAGATTTACGAACGGCTCAAGGAGATTATCGTCGAACAGTTGGGCGTGGACGAGGACGAGGTGGTGCCCGAGGCATCGTTCATCGATGACCTGGGAGCGGATTCGCTGGATATAGTGGAGCTGATCATGGCTCTGGAAGAGGAGTTCGACCTGGAGATACCGGATGAGGATGCGGAAAAGATCAGCACTGTGGGTGAGGCGGTGGAATACATCGCCAAGGCTCTCTAAGTTCTTCCCCTGGAATCACTGGGTGTCTCGGGTGCCGTGAGCTGACCCGGCACCCGAGACGCTGGGGGAGGGTGCGTCGTGACGCGTAGGGTGGCGATAACCGGCATGGGGGTCATTTCCCCATTGGGCAACGATCTGGAGAGCTTCTGGCAGGCACTAGTGGGCGGAAAGTCAGGGGTGGGTCCCATCACCCGGTTCGACGCCACGGACTTTCCCACCCGGATCGCGGCCGAGGTGAAGGGGTTCGACCCGATGGATTACATGGATCGTAAGGACGCCAAGCGGATGGACCGGTTCAGTCATCTGGCAGTGGCTGCCGCCCGGCAGGCGCTGGAGGATGCGCAACTGAACCATACCCTGAACCGGGACGATGTGGGGGTGGCAGTGGGGACGGGCATTGGTGGGATCGAGACCTTCAGCGAGCAGTTCGAAGTCATGCGCAAGAAGGGCCCCCAGCGCGTCAGCCCCTTCTTCGTGCCCATGATGATAGCGAACATGGCGGCTGGCAATATTGCCATCCTCACTGGAGCGCGGGGACCCTGCATCACCACCACCACTGCTTGTGCTGCTTCCGCCAACGCGGTGGGGGAGGCGTTCCGCCTGGTGCAGCGGGGCGATGCGGTAGCCATGATCTGTGGGGGCACGGAAGCCCCGCTGGTCCCTATGGCGCTGGGGGGTTTTTGTGCTATGAAGGCGCTTTCGGAGCGTAATGAGGAACCGGAGCGGGCATCCCGCCCCTTCGATGCTCAGCGAGACGGATTCGTGATGGCAGAGGGCGCGGCCATGATAGTGCTGGAGGAGCTGGAACACGCCGTACGACGGGGGGCTCGAATATGGGCGGAAATGGTGGGGTACGGGATGTCTGCTGATGCCTACCACATCACTGCTCCAGCCCCGCGCGGCGAGGGAGGAGCCCGGGCCATGCGCAGGGCATTGGCCGACGCTGGCCTGGACCCGTCGGAGGTACAGTACATCAACGCCCACGGCACCTCCACACCTCCCAATGACCGGTGTGAGACGGAAGCTATCAAGGCGGTGTTCGGCGAGCACGCCTATCGGCTGGCCATCAGTTCCACCAAGTCGATGACCGGTCACCTGCTGGGGGCAGCGGGTGCGTTGGAACTGGTCTGCTGCGTCCTGACCATCGCCCGGGGCATCATACCCCCTACCATCAATTACGAATGCCCGGATCCCGACTGCGACCTGGATTACGTGCCCAACAACGCACGGCGGAAGGAAGTCAACGTGGCGATGAGCAACTCCTTCGGTTTTGGGGGTCACAACGTCACTCTGGTACTGGAAAGATTTGCCATAGAAAGGGATCACCGGCATGCTTCATGAAGGCGGCGATTTAGCGGAATTACAAGAGCAGCTGCAATACCGCTGGCAAAACCCGGCGCTGTTACGCGAGGCGCTGGTACACAGTTCCTACACTTACGAAAACAAAGAACAGGGAGTGCTCAACAACGAGCGCCTGGAATTCCTGGGCGACGCCGTGCTAGAATTAGTTGTCAGCGACCACTTTTACCGCTCTTTTCCTGACAAGTCCGAGGGCGAGCTTACCAAGATGCGAGCGCTGACGGTTTGCGAACCCTCCTTGGCTGCGGTGGCCCGCCAGCTGCAGTTGGGCCGGTATATGTGGATGGGACGCGGCGAGGAGAGATCCGGCGGCAGGAACAGGCCCTCCATCCTGGCCGACGCTTTCGAAGCCCTGTTGGGTTCCATATACCTGGATGGGGGCCTGGAAGAGGCGCGCCGGGTGGCGTTACGGCAGCTGGCCGGTGTGATCGAAGAAGTGAAAAAAGGCCAGGCCGTGCGGGATTATAAAACAGACTTGCAGGAAAAGCTGCAGCGCAGGGAACGCAAGGCCGCGGACCCCATCCAATACATAATCCTCGATGAATCGGGACCAGATCACGATAAGGTGTTTACCGCCGCGGTGGTGTACCGCGGTAAAAGAATGGGTTGGGGGCGCGGCAAGTCCAAAAAAGAAGCGGAACAACAGGCAGCCAGGATGGCCCTGGAAAAGTACTGGCGAGTTATTAATGACACGGAGGGTTAACCGTAAAATGGGGTTTTTGAACAAGTTAAAGGAAAGCTTGAGCAAGACCAGAAAAAATTTCGTGGAAAAGATCGATACCATCATCACCGGCCGCAAAGTTATCGATGAAAGCCTGTACGAGGAACTGGAAGAGGTACTGATCCAGGGTGACGTGGGCATTGACGCGGCGCTGGAACTGGTGGAAAAGCTGCGGGAAGAGGTGAAAAAACGCCGCGTGGACGAGCCCGGCGAGTTACGCAGGCTGCTGCAGGAACAAATCCGGCAAATCCTGGGGGAAGATACGGCCGGCTTGCGCGTGGATGAAGCGCGGCCCGCTGTAATCATGGTGGTGGGCGTTAACGGCGTGGGCAAGACTACCACCATCGGCAAGCTGGCCTACCACTTCAAGCGCAGCGGTAAAAGCGTTATTTTGGGCGCGTCTGACACTTTCCGCGCGGCCGCCGTGGAACAGCTGGAAGCTTGGGGCAATCGTGCCGGCGTGCCTGTGATTAAACATTCCGCGGGCGCCGATCCCGCTGCTGTGGCTTACGACTCCCTCCAAGCCGCCAGGGCCAGGAAGATGGACGTGCTGATTGTGGATACGGCGGGCAGGCTGCATACCAAGAAAAACCTCATGGAGGAACTGAAAAAGATCCACCGGGTTTTGGGCCGGGAAATGCCCGGCGCCCCGCACGAGGTTTTGCTGGTGCTGGATGCCACCACCGGGCAGAATGCCGTCAACCAGGCCAGGCTGTTCAAGGATGCGGTGGGAGTGACGGGGGTGATCCTCACCAAGCTGGACGGCACCGCCAAGGGAGGAGTAGTGGTGGCCGTCAAGCGCGAACTGGACATTCCCATTAAAATGATCGGCATCGGGGAGGGGTTGGAAGACCTGCGCCCCTTCAACGCCGCTGAATTCGTGGCAGCGCTTTTCCAGCGGGGGGATGAATCCCGGGAACAAGTAATTTAGCGGGCGAAGCGCCCGTTTTATATTTTTAAAAGGGATGGTTGGTAAAATGGCGAATAATAGGAAATAAATGAAGCTATGCTAAAGAGCAATAAGGATGGAGGGTACCTATGAGCGTTCGCATTGCCATCATCGGCGGCACCGGGGTTTACGACCCCAGTATTCTCACGGACATCACTGAAGAAAGGCTGGACACTCCCTTCGGCAGGACCAGGGTAAAAATCGGCAGCTACCGCGGGAAAAGGGTGGCTTTCATGGCCAGGCATGGTGAAGACCACTCTGTACCCCCGCACTTGATAAATTACCGGGCCAACATTTACGGCCTGCGCATGCTGGGCGTGAAAAACATTTTCGCCACCGCCGCCGTAGGTTCCCTAAACCCCGACATGCGGCCCCGGGATTTTGTTTTTGTGGACCAGTTCCTGGATTTCACCAAGTCGCGCCCGCAGACCTTCCTGGACGAGGGGGTTATTCACCTGGATATGACCGACCCTTACTGCCCCCGGTTGCGCCGGGTGCTGCAGGAGGCCGCCGCCCGGCTTGGCCTGCCGCATCACACTGCCGGCACCTATGTTTGCACCGAAGGGCCGCGCTTTGAAACGCCGGCGGAAATCCGCATGTTCCGCCATCTGGGCGGAGACCTGGCCGGAATGACCAGCGTGCCCGAAGTTGTCCTGGCGCGCGAGGCGGAAATGTGCTATGCCACCATTGCTATGGTTACCAATTTTGCCGCCGGGATTTCCCCCACGCGGCTGACGCACCAGGAAGTGGTGGACATTATGCAGGAGAACGCCCACAACTTGAGAAAACTGGTAATGGAGGCCATTGCCGGCGTCGAGGAAGACGCGGCCTGTGCGTGTCACGAGCCGCCCCGGGATCCTTCCGGGATCAAGTAGCGGCCAGCAGGGAGGGAATGATATGGATACAATGCGCTGGTCGGGCGGATGCCTGGAGATACTGGACCAAACGCTGCTGCCCGAGCGGGTGGAATATATCAAATGCCGAGACTACCAAACCGTCTGCCAGGCCATTCGGCGCCTCAGCGTGCGGGGAGCGCCTGCCATTGGGGCCGCGGCCGCTTACGGCCTGGCCCTGGGAGCTTTTTCGCTAGATACTCGCGACAGGCGGGATTTTATCTCTGCGCTGGAGAAAATAGCCGCCGATTTGGCTGCCACCAGGCCCACGGCGGTCAACCTGCAGTGGGCGCTGGACCGGCTGCTGGCCGCCGTCAAAAACAGCGCTGCGGGCGATGTAGCGGAACTAAAGCAAAAATTGTTGGACGAAGCTCATGCCATTTACCGCGAGGATCTGGAAAGCAACCGGCGCATGGGCCGGTTCGGCCAGGAATTGGTGCCCGACGGGGCCGTAATCCTGACTCATTGCAACGCCGGCGCCCTGGCTACCGCCGGCTTGGGCACGGCCCTGGGAGTTATCCGGGCGGCCCGCGATGCAGGTAAAAGAGTAAGCGTTATGGCCGATGAAACCAGGCCGCTGCTGCAGGGAGCCCGGCTGACGGCGTGGGAGATGCTGCAGGAAAACATACCGGTGACCCTGGTGGCCGACAACATGGCCGGTTACGCCATGGCCCTGGGCAAAGTGGACCTGGTCATCGTGGGGGCGGACCGCATTGCCGCCAACGGCGACGTGGCCAACAAGATAGGCAGCTACTCGCTCGCCGTCCTGGCCGACGCGCACGGCATCCCGTGCTACTCGGCCGCGCCTCTGTCAACGGTCGACCTTGAGACCAAGAGCGGCGAGGACATCGTCATCGAGGAGCGCCCGGCCGAGGAGGTCGCGCGCCCCTACGGGCTCGAGATAGCCCCGCCGGGGATGGCCGTGGCCAACCCGGCCTTCGACGTGACCCCGGCCCGCCTCATCACGGCCATCGTCACGGACGCCGGCGTGGCCAGGCCGCCGTACGAGAAGAGCCTAGCCGCCCTTTTCGGGCGGTCCTAGCGGGGCGGCCCGGCGGGGCGGCATGCGGTGGCGCGGCGCGCGGTGGGGCCCCGTGGGTCCTGCGAGCACTCCGCCCCCGCGCGCGCAGAGGGCTGAGGCGGTTCTTCCAAGGGGGGAAGGCGAGATGCTGGATTTGAAGTTCATCAGGTCGAACCCTGACCTTGTCCGGGAGGGGATGGAGAAGAAGAACATCTCCGCCGACCTGGACGGCCTGCTCGAGGCCGACCGGCGCTGGCGCGAGCTTCTGGGCGAGGTGGAAGAGCTCCGGTCTGTGCGCAACCGGGTGAGCGAGGAGATCGCCGCCAGGAAGAGGGCCGGCGAGCCCGCCGACGAGCAGATAGCCGAGATGCGGAAGGTCGCCGAGCGGATCCGGACCCTGGAGAAGGACCTCCGGGAGGCGGAGGAGACGGTGAGAGGTCTCCTCCTCGTCATACCGAACCTCCCCCACCCCGACGTGCCGGTCGGCCCGGACGAGAGCGCCAACGTCGAGCGGCGCCGGGTCGGCGAGCCGCGCGCCTTCTCGTTCAGCCCGAAGCCGCACTGGGAGATAGGGGTCGCGCTCGGCATCCTCGACTTCGAGCGGGCGGCCAAGATAACCGGGGCGAGGTTCACCGTGTTCACAGGCGCCGGGGCCCGGCTCGTCCGCGCGCTCATAGACTTCATGCTCGACCTGCACACGTCTGAGCACGGCTACCGCGAGGTCCTGCCGCCGTTCATGGTCAACGCCGACGCCATGGTCGGGACGGGGAACTTCCCCAAGTACCGGGAGGACGTCTTCGGCCTCAAGGAGTTCGACTACTATCTGGTTCCCACGGCGGAGGTGCCGGTGACCAACCTCCACCGGGAGGAGATCCTCTCAGTGGAGGACCTGCCCCTTTACTACGCCGCCTACACTCCGTGCTTCCGTTCCGAGGCGGGCGCGGCGGGGCGCGACACCCGAGGCCTCATCCGCCAGCACCAGTTCGACAAGGTCGAGCTGGTCAAGTTCGTCACCCCCGAGACGTCCTACGACGAACTCGAGAGCCTGGTGGAGAACGCGGCGGAGGTGCTTCGCCGGCTCGGACTCCCCTACCGGGTCGTGGAGATGTGCACCGGCGACCTCGGCTTCGCTCAGGCCAAGAAGTACGATATCGACGTCTGGATGCCGAGCTACAACGATTACGTTGAAATATCGTCGTGCAGCAACTTCGAGGACTTCCAGGCCAGGAGGGCCAACATCCGGTTCCGCCGCACGCCGCGGGGCAGACCCGAGTTCGTGCACACCCTGAACGGCTCCGGGCTCGCCGTCGGGCGGTGCCTCGCGGCCATCCTCGAGAACTACCAGGAAGAAGACGGGAGCGTCACCGTGCCGGAGGTCCTGCGCCCGTACGCCGGGGGACTGAAGAGCATCGAGCCGCCTGAGACGCAGAAGATAGTCTCACCGTGAGGTTCTTTCAGGCAGGGACCCGACGGCGCCGGCGGCTCGATTGACCCCTGCGAGAGGTGCGTGCTATAGTTTTTCTGCGCCGGCGGGCGAGAGGCCGGTCAGGAGAGGCCGCTTGACGAGTGTTCGACGGGGCTGCGGAGGGGTACCGTAACGGTAACGGACCGGTCTTGAAAACCGGCGCCCTTTCGGGCTTGCGGGTTCGAATCCCGCCCCCTCCGCCAGGAGCCGCGACCTTGAGTTGAGAGTCGGCCTGTGCTATCCTTAATAAGCCAGGGAGCCTGAAGCCGGGCCGCCGGCACGGTCGGCGCGCCGGGTGTGATTGACAACCGAATAGCGGAGAGGTGGGTGAGTGGCTGAAACCAAGCGCCTGCTAAGCGTTTGAGGGGGCTGAAACCCCCTCCGAGGGTTCGAATCCCTCCCTCTCCGCCAGACCAAGATGTGCGTGCGCCCGTAGCTCAGCTGGATTAGAGCGACTGACTACGGATCAGTAGGTCAGGGGTTCAAGTCCTCTCGGGCGCACCATTTTCCTTTGCATATTCTGTTGTTGAGCTTGACGCGCCCGTAGCTCAGGTGGACAGAGCAAGGGATTCCTAATCCCTGTGCCGGGGGTTCGAGTCCCTCCGGGCGCACCATTTTGGCAGAGCAGCGGTGAGGCGTGAAAACCAGAGACGAGCACTTCATGGAGGAGGCCCTCGCCGAGGCCAGGAAGGCGGCCGCCGAAGGGGAGGTTCCCGTCGGGGCCGTTCTTGTTGACGGCTCGGCCGTCATCGCACGGGGCCACAACCTCCGTGAGACCTTGTCCGACCCGACGGCCCACATCGAGGTGGTGGTGCTGCGGGCGGCGGCCGCGGACAGGGGAACATGGCACCTTGACGGGACCACCCTTTACGTGACGGTCGAGCCCTGCCCGATGTGTGCCGGGGCCCTGGTCCTGGCCAGGGTCCGGACGCTGGTCTTCGGCGTCGCCGACCCGAAGGCCGGGGCGGCCGGGTCCCTGATGAACATCGTCCAGGACGAGCGCCTCAACCACCGGCTGGAGGTGCGCCGGGGTGTCCTGGCCTCAGAGTGCGCGAAGGTGATGCAGGATTTCTTCCGGGCCAGGCGGGCGCGGGCGCCTGGGTCGGGCAGCCAGGCCGGATAGACGGACGCGGAGGGGTGTCGGAGTCTGGTCGATCGAGCTCGACTCGAAATCGAGTAGGCGGGTGACCGCCTCGTGGGTTCGAATCCCACCCCCTCCGCCAGCCATAGGGCACATTGAAAACGGTCACGGTCTTCTTCTCTTCTCTCTTCGGGTCGGAAGGGTGTCCGAGAGGTCTAAGGAGCACGCCTGGAGAGCGTGTAGGTGGGTGACCGCCTCGCGGGTTCGAATCCCGCCCCTTCCGCCATTCATTCTTTATGAGCGTTCCGCCCTTTCTTCACACCATCCTTGGGATACTACGGTCTTGGCCGCGCTAGACGGGGAGGTAGCGGTGCCCTGAACCCGCAACCCGCTATAGCGGGGTCGAATTCCCACCCCCGGCCTTTTCCTGTCGGGCCGGCCGGCGACGGCGGTGTTGACGACCTGGCCCTGCGCAACGGGAACCTGTGAACCCCGTCAGGCCCGGAAGGGAGCAGCGGTAAGCAGGCTCTCCCGTGTGCCGCGGGTACCCCTGGTCCGAGCTTGCCCCGCCGGTACCGCCGGGAGGGACAGGGTCAAAGGTGGGTGCGCGGCCATGACCCTTCTGCCCAAACCAAAAACCCAGCCCGAGTCTCCCACGGGCTGGGTTCTTTCTCTTGGTGGCCCAAACGGGATTCGAACCCGTGTTACCGCCTTGAGAGGGCGGCGTCCTAGGCCTCTAGACCATTGGGCCACTGTGTCTCTCGGTCTGGCCGCCGCGACGTTCGACTCCTGAGGCGGCCGCCGCCGGGGCGCTCCCGACTCGACGGCACCCCGTATTATAGCAGCGTCGCGAGACGGCTGTAAACCTCAGGGCCTATTCCGCAGCGGGGTGGTATGTCAGGCGGGCCCCAACGCCCGCTCTACCTGTCGTCTGGCTGGGGGAGGAGGGCTCGAACCTCCGACAAGTGATCCAGAGTCACCCGTGTTACCACTACACCATCCCCCAGCGTTCTCACTTTTCAAAGGAGCCGCTCGGGCGGCCCCGCGCGCCGCACATTATATCACGCCCGGCGGCCCTGCGGCAAACCTTCGACTTCCCTTTCCCTTCCTTTCCCTCAGCCGACACCCTCGGCCGGCGCCGTGAGGTGCTCGAGAGCTTCGAGCCGCCTCCAGTTCTCGTCCACCTCACGCTGCATCTCTTCTATCATTTTCAGGTTCTGACCTTCAAAGAGATGCCTGAACCGACCCTGCGGCTTGAGGAAGTCGAGGAGCGGTTTCTTCTTCTTGGGCCTGAAGGTGATGGACCACCTCCCCTCCTCCACCTCCACCAAGGGCCAGAAGCATGTCTCGACGGCCAGCCTCGTCAGTTCGATGGTCTGGGCCGTGTCGTACCGCCAGCCCCGCGGGCAGGGAGCCAGGATGTTGAGGAAGGCCGGACCTTCGGCCCGAAAGGCCTTCTCGGCCTTTCTCACCAGGTCCCGCCAGTGGCTCGGCGCGGCCTGGGCGGCGTAGGGGATGCCGTGGGCGCTGGCGACGGCGAGAAGGTCCTTGCGCGGCTGCCGCTTCCCGGGCGAGGCCTCCCCGGCCGGACAGGTGGTCGTGTCGGCGCCTTTCGGTGTGGCGCTCGAGCGCTGGACACCCGTGTTCATGTAGGCCCCGTTGTCGTAGCACACGTAGACGACCCGGTGGCCTCGCTCCAGCATCCCTGAGAGCGACTGGAGCCCGATGTCGTACGTCCCGCCGTCGCCGCCGACGGCGACGAAGACGAAATCGGCCTCCACTCTGCCCTGCCGCCTGAGAGACCGGTAGGCCGCCTCGACCCCGCTCATGGTGGCGGCGGTGTTCTCGAAGGCGCTGTGGATGAAGGAGCACCGCCAGGCCGTGTAGGGGTATATCGTCGTCGCCACCTCGAGACAGCCGGTGGCGCATCCGACGACCACCCTTCCGGGCGCCGCGGCCAGGACCTGTCTCACGGCGACGGGAGCCCCGCACCCGGCGCACATGCGGTGTCCCGGTGTGAGCCACTGCGGCGCGGCGGCGAGCTCCTTGAGGCTCTTCACCTTCAGGCTCATCTCTTCACTCCCTGACCCCCAGGTAGTGCACTTCTGTGTTGGGCGACGGTCGGAGGGACCGGCTCAAGACCCCTGCGCCGTCCTCCCCGCGCGGCTCCTCTCCCTCGATGTGCCGGAAGAGCAGGTCAAACACGGCTTCGACGTCCCCGGGGTCCACGTCCCGCCCACCGAGCCCGTAGACCACGTTCACGACCAAGGGCGGGCCGTTCGGGGCCCGACCCTGCGGCCGTCTCGCGGCGTCCGGCCGCTCCCCGTGGAGCCCGTACAGGGCCGAACGGACCTCGTTGAACACCGGTCCGCCGGCGGCCGAGAAGCCGTCACACCGGTCCATGACGGCGACGGCGTGGAGACCGCGCAGGGCGTCGGCCATCTCGCACGCGGGGAAGGGCCGGAAGACCCGCAGCTTGAGGAGTCCCGCCTTGCGGCCCTCCCGCCGCAGCCGGTCGACGACGAAGCGGGCCGTCCCGGCCGCAGAGCCGAGCACGACGACGGCCGCCTTGGCGTCCGCCAGGCGGTAGGTCTCCATCATCCCGTACGACCGGCCCGTGAGGGCGGCGTAGGCCGCGGCCACCTCGGGGATGACCGCCCGGGCGGCGGCCATGGCTTCGGCCTGCTGGCGCTTGTGCTCGAAGTAGAAGTCGTAGAGGTCCAGGGGCCCGACCGTGACGGGGCGGTCGGGGTCGAGGAGGGAACGGTCGGGACGGTAGGTTCCGACGAACTCCTTCACCTCCTCGTCGGTCAGGACCTCGAGGTTCAGGAGGGCGTGGCTGATGATGAAGCCGTCGTAGCAGACCATGACCGGGAGGAGGACCCGCGGGTCCTCGGCGATCCTCACGGCCTGGATGACGTTGTCATAGGCTTCCTGGGCGTCCTCCGACCAGAGCTGGACCCAACCCGAGTCCCTCGCCCCCATGGCGTCCGAGTGGTCGCAGTGGATGTTGATGGGGGCGCTCAGGGCGCGGTTGACCACGGGCATGACGATAGGCAGGCGGCTGCCGGAGGCGATGTAGAGGACCTCCCACATGAGGGCCAGCCCGTTGGCGGACGTGGCCGTCATGGCCCTCGCCCCGGCGGCCGAGGCCCCCACGACGGCGCTCATCGCGCTGTGCTCGCTCTCGACGGTCACGAACTCCGTCTTCACCCGCCCGTCGGCCACGAAGGAAGCGAAGAACTGCACGATGTCGGTCTGAGGGGTTATGGGGTAGGCGGCGACCACGTCCGGCTCGACCTGGCGCATGGCCAGGGCCACGGCCTCGTTGCCGGTGAGCGCGGTCCTCTTCCGCCGGGCCCGACGGAATCCCGCCGGCAGGGGGAGCGCCGAAGCCGCCGGGGCCGCCGCGTCCGGCGCGGACTCCTGGGCGGCCCGGTCGCGTCCCTCCGCGGTCTCCGCTGTCCTTGGTCCGACGCCCTCACCCATCGCCCCCCGCCTCCTCCTCTCGGACCATCTCCAGGGCGTGGGCCTTGTCGGGGCATTCGGTGGCACAGATGCCGCATCCCTTGCAGTGCTTGTAGTCGACCCCGGTGACCTTGCCGTCCTTCACCTCTATGGCCGCGTCCGGACAGTACACCCAGCACAGAAGGCACTGGATGCACCGGTCCTCATGCCAGACGGGCCGGAAGGTGCGCCAGTCGCCTGTCTCGTACGCGACGGCGTTCCCCGGCTCAAGGATGAGGCCGCCCCGAGGGATTTCCTTCCACCCGGCGCCCTCACGCACGGTCAATCCACCCTCACCTCTTTGAAGGCCCTCTCGATGGCCCTGGCGTTCCCTTCGACAAGCCGGGGCCGCCCCGCGAACTTCTCCTCGAGGAGCCCCCGGACGACTTCCTGGAAGCGGGTGAACTCCATGAGCCCGGTCACGCGGACGACCGCACCCATCATCGGGGTGTTGGGGATGGCCCGGCCGATGGTCTCCACGGCGATGCGGCTGGCGTCGACCACGGCCACCCGCACTCCGCCCCGGTCCGAGAGGCCGAGCCTCTCGCGCATCCGGGAGGGGGAGTCCGGAGTGTTGACGACGACCGCGCCGCCCTCGGTCAGCCCGGCCACGACCTCCCCGGACCTGATGAGCGTCT
>DPMO01000152.1 GCA_003541445.1 Clostridiales bacterium
TGGCCGGGTGGCCGTGCCTCTTCCCGATGCTGGACATCGAGACCGTCGGGGCCGGGGGAGGGAGCGTGGCCTGGGTCGACGCCGGCGGTCTGCTCAAGGTCGGGCCCCGCAGCGCGGGGGCCGAACCGGGACCGGCCGCCTACGGCCGGGGCGGGGAGGAGCCGACCGTCACCGACGCCGATGTCGTTCTCGGACGCCTCGGGCCGGAGGGGCTGGCCGCCGGGCGCGTCTCCCTCGACCCCGAACGGGCCCGCCGGGCGGTCTGGGACAGGGTCGCCCGCCGGCTCGGACTTTCCCTCGAAGAGGCCGCCTGGGGCGTCCTCAAGGTGGCCGGAGCCACGATGGAGTCGGCCATCCGCCTCATGACCATAGAGAGGGGTCTCGATCCCCGGGACTTCAGCCTGGTCGCCTTCGGCGGTGCGGGGCCGCTCCACGCGGTGGCCTTGGCCCGGGCGCTCGGGATGCCCAGGGTCATCGTCCCGTCCGACCCGGGGACGTTCTCGGCCCAAGGCCTCCTCGCCGCGCGGGTGAGGACGGATGCGGTGAAGACTCTCCTCCTGACGCTCGAGCCCGACCGGCGGGGCCGCAGCCCCGCGGCCAGGCGCGTCCTCGAGTGCGCTGCCGCCCTCGCCGAGGAAGTGGCCGGCGTCCTGGAGGAGGAGGGTATCCCTCCGCGGTCGGCGGAGGTCCGCACCGTTCTCGACCTTCGCTACGAGGGACAGAACCACGAGATACGGGTGGCGTCGGGCCGTCTCGGGTCCGAGGATGACATCGCTCGGGCCGTCCGGCTCTTCCACCGGCGCCACCATGAGCTCAACGGCTACCGTCTCGAGAGGGCCCCTGTCGAGGTCGTCAACGTCCGCGTCGAGGGGACCGGCCGTCTGCCGGGAAGCGGCCTCCCGAGAGCCCGCCGGACCCCGGCCCCGGCCTCCGCAGGGGCGGCCGCTCCCCGCTCCCGCCCCGTCTACTTCGGCCCCCGCTCCGGCTGGCTCGCCACGCCCGTGGTCGGACGCGAGGCCCTTGAACCCGGCCGGTGGCACTCGGGTCCGCTCGTCGTCTCGGAGCCCGACGCCACGACCCTGGTGCCTCCCGGGACCCGGGTGAGGCTGGTGGCCGACGGGGCCTGGGCCGGGAGCCTGGTCATCGAGCCCGGTGCGGGGGAGGGCGCCGGAGGTGACGGTGGAGGTGACGGTGATGGGTGAGGCCGCCGCCCTGGACCCGGTCACGACCGAGGTCGTCGGGTCCGGTCTCCTCGATGCGGCCGAAGGGGTCGGGGCGGCCCTTGTCAGGGGGGCCTTCTCGCCCAACATCAAGGAGAGGCGCGACTGTTCGGCCGCCGTCTTCGACGCCGGCGGTGAGCTCGTGGCCCAGGCCGAGCACATCCCGCTGCATCTGGGCTCCCTCATGGGCGTGGTCAGAGAGGTGCTCCGACGGTTCCCGGCCCCGGCAGACGGCGCTTCGGAAGGCAGCCTGCGCCCGGGGGACGCCTTCATCGCCAACGACCCCTATGCGGCCGGAGGGACCCACCTTCCCGACATCACCCTTGTCAGCCCCTTCTTCCACGGGGGCAGGCTCGTCGGGTTCGTGGCCAACATCGCCCACCACTCCGACGTGGGAGGCGCGGTTCCCGGCGGCATCGCCGGCGACGCCCGGTCGATCTACGAGGAGGGTCTGCGTCTGCCGCCCCTCCGCGTGATGGAACGGGGACGCCTGCGGGAGGACGTGGTCGAGCTCATCAGCCTCAACTGCCGCCTGCCCGAACAGCGCCGCCTCGACCTTCAGGCCCAGGTGGCGGCGAACGCCGTCGGCCTCGCCCGCCTCGAAAGCCTCTGCCGGCGCTACGGGGCCTGCACCGTGGCCCGCACCATGGCGGGCCTCCTCGACTACTCCGAGAGCCGCCTCCGCCGGGTGGTCCGGGACATCCCCGACGGCGTCTACTCCTTCGAGGACTTCCTCGACGACGACGGCCTCGGCCGGGGACCTCTCCCGGTGCGGGTGAGCGTGCGGGTGGAGGGGGAGGACCTGACCTTCGATTTCACCGGGTCGGCGCCCCAGGTCGGGTCGGCCGTGAACGTCCCGCGGGCCGCGCTGGAGGCCACGGTCTTCTACGCGGTGAAGGCCGCGCTGGACCCGGACCTGCCGGCCAACGGCGGTTTCCACCGGGTCATCACCATCAGGACCGAGCCCGGGAGCATCCTCGACCCCCGGCCGCCCGCGGCCTGCGGGGCGCGGACGGACATGTGCCAGAGGGTGGCCGGGACGGTCCTCGGGGCCCTGGCGAAGGCCCGACCGGAACGGGTCCCGGCCGGGTCCAACGACGCCAGCACGGCGGTCGTCTTCTCGGGGCGGGACGCGCGCGGGCGCGAGTTCGTCTATGTCGAGGCCGTTGGGGGCGGGGGCGGGGCGAGGCCCGGAAAGGACGGCCTCTCGGGCGTCCAGGTCCATGTGACCAACACCTCGAACCTGCCCGTGGAGGCCCTGGAGGCCGAGTTCCCCCTGCGGGTCGAGGCCTACCGGTTCGCCCCCGGCTCCGGGGGACGCGGCCGCTGGAAGGGGGGGCTGGGCCTCGTGCGCGACATCCGCGTCCTGGCCGACGGTGTCGTGTTCTCCTGCCACGGCGACCGGCAGAAGATACCGCCCTACGGGCTCCGCGGGGGAGGCCCGGGTCGGCCGGGGAGGTTCGTCCTCAACCCGGGCCGCCCCGACGAGCGCGTCCTGCCGTCGAAGACGTCAGGTGTCGTCCTGCGCCGGGGCGACCTCCTTCGGATAGTCACACCCGGGGGCGGGGGCTACGGCCGGCCGACGTGAGGCACTGCCGGCGCGGAGGCCGCCCACCCGGAGCCTGGCTGTGCTGCTGCAACCCGCTGAGGGCACGCCGCAGACCTTCCCTGCAGCCCTCGTCACCGGGCACCACGACCGTCCTGACCCCTTGACTGCCACCCGCCAGGCGTATAGACTGTGTATAGACGATAGACACAGTCATGGCCGGTCGGTCTCAAGGGAGCCCCCACAGTATGCTCATAGTCCTCGACAACTCAAACCCTGCGCCCCTTTACCAGCAGATCGTGGATCAGGTGCGGGCCAAGGTGCTGGCCGGCGAGATTCAGCCGGGCACCCAGCTTCCCTCGATACGTCAGTTGGCGGCCGACCTGCTCACGAGCGTGATCACCACCAAGCGCGCCTACCAGGAGCTCGAAGCCGCCGGCCTGATTCAGACCCGTCC
>DPMO01000294.1 GCA_003541445.1 Clostridiales bacterium
GCCCAGAACCCCCGGCGCTTCTTCCTCTCCCGGCGCGACAGGGTGAGGCCGACCTCGTAGCGGAGAGTCCGGAGCTCGCGCTGGGTGCGCATGAGGGCCGTCAGGAGCTTGTCCCTCTCCTCCCGGCGGCGCTGGTCCATCTTGAGGAGCTCTCCTTTGAGCGCGGCGATCTCCGCGGCCAGAGCCCTCTCGACGGCCAGGCGGTTGGCCGTATGGACGTCGTCGGCCGCCACCGCGGTCTCGTCGAGGTCTCCGACCCGACCGTTGCCGCCGTGGGCCGGCTCCTCACTTCCGCCGCCCTCCTGGAAGGCGTCCCCGACGAGGCTCCGTCCGACCGCGTCGTCAAGAGAGGCCGGACCGGACGCAGGCGCCGCGGCCGCGCGCGGGCCCTCCGCCGTCGCCTCCCCGGGGCGTTCCTGCCCGGCGTCGGACCTCTCCGTCTCGGCCTCCAAAGGGATTCCCCGGCGGAGGGCCTCCCGGATCTCATCACCGGACAGGCCCCTGCCGCGCATCTGGACGATGGCCCGTAGGACCTCGAAGTCGCGCTGCGGCAGGCCCAAGACGGTGCGGCCCTTCCTGACCTCCTCCTGGACCTGGACGAGGTCCGGGAACTCGCGGGCGATCTGGCGGAAGCTGTTCGGGAGGAGGTTGAGAAGGACGCAGATCTCCTGAAGGGTGTAGAAGTAGTCACGCCCGTCGGGCACGGGGTCCTCCCCTCCCAACCTGACTTCGTTCTACGGTCCACGGGCTTTCCCTCCAGTCCGGAGCGCGCGGGGCATACGCGCGGCTACCGCCGGGGACGACTAGCCCCGGAGGGAGACCCGTCATCATGTCTGACCGCAGGCGCTCGATATGGGTCGGGGTCGCGGTGTCGGTTGCGCTCCTCCTTCTCTCCCTGTCGGCGGCGTGGTCCCTGGGTGGCCGCCCGCCGGAGTCCCTCTCCAGACTCCTGACCTGGATCCTCGCCAGGCCGGGGACCGAGCGGGTCTCGGGCTACTACACCCTCGTGGACGAAGCCGGCAACATCCTTCTGGAAACCGCGAGGGTCGTCGCCCCCGGCGACCTCTTCATCGACCCGGCCGGCGTCTGGCACCGGGTGACCAGGGTCACGAGGGACACGGCCGAGACGGTGACGGTGCCGCCGGGGGTCTCCCTGCCGCAGGGCTTCTCTTCGCTCGCCGGGTCCCGCGTGTGGGCAGGTGCCGCCCTCTCGCGGGGACGGGCCCTCAGGCCGGCCCACGACCTGGCCGTCCCCCTCGGTACGGCCAGGCAGGTGATCGTCATCTATCACACGCATTCCGACGAGTCCTACGTTCCGACGGACGGGGTCTCGTCGATCCCCGGGAACGGGGGGATCTATGACGTCGGTGAGGCCCTGAGTGCAGGCCTTACGACCGCCGGGTTCACCGTCGTCCACGACCGCACCGCGCACGACCCGCACGACGCCGGGGCCTACCCCCGCTCCCGGCGCACCGTTCTCCGCAACCTCCGCTTCGGGCCGACCCTTCTCTTCGACGTGCACCGCGACGCGGCTCCGCCGGCCGCCTACCTCACGACCATCGACGGCGTCCACACGGCGAGGGTCCTCATCGTCGTCGGTGGGGCCAATCCGATGGTCTCGGCGAACCTGGGCACCGCCCGACGCCTCAAGGCGGTCGCGGAAGACCTGTATCCCGGCCTCACGCGAGGCATCCTTGTGGCCCGCGGGAACTACAACCAGGACCTGGACCCCGGAGCCATACTCCTCGAGATGGGCACCGAACTCATCCCCAAGGAAGCCGCCGTACGGGCGGCCGGGCTCTGGGCCAACGTCGTGGCGGCCTCCCTTGGCCCACCCGCGCCCGACACGACCCCGCCCGGAGCCGGCGAGCGTTAGTCCCCGGCCGGAGGAGGCTCAAGGTCTTCACGGGTCGCCATGGTCAAGCCATTCCGCCTATAAAGTGTCATGTATCCTGACTTCGGGCCGGCCTTCATACTACGATTTGACGATATGCCCTCGGAGGTGGACATGTTGGCCGGAAGACGGAGACGGGCGCTCGTCCCGGACGCACGGTGGGCCCTCGACACGTTCAAGTTCGAGGTCGCCCGTGAGTTCGGGGTGGCCCGGCGGCCGGAGACAGGTCCGGTCATAACCGACGCGGTCAGTTACGGGCGGCTTCTCGACCGCTTCAAATGGCAGATAGCGGAAGAGCTCGGACTCGACCAGAAGGTGCGCCACCTGGGATGGGCCAGCATGCCGACCCGCGAGTGCGGTGCGGTCGGAGGACGCCTCGGCGGGCAGATCGGAGGGCAGATGGTTCGCCGGATGATAGCTCTCGCCGAGGAACGGCTCTCGCGCGGGGGCGGTCTGCCGCCGGGCTCTCCGGCCGCGACAAGACCCGACCTTCCCGGACCCGGTCGTGCCGGGACCGGCGGCTGGGGATAGAGGGACGGCCCCTCGGCCGGTGGTCTTCTTCCGGGTCAGCGGTCTTCCGGAAGCGGTTCGACGGCGACCAGCCGGCTCCCGTCCGGCACGCCCAGAATGAGGACAAGCCTTCCCCGGCCTGCCCCGCCGCGGTTGCCCGGCCACCCGCCCGCCATGTCCGCTGGCATCGACCGCCACACCTGGTGGGCCTCCTCGACCGTGACGGCCTGGAAGCGGACCCTTCCTCCCGGCCAGACCCGGGCGAGAAGAGGCAGGTCGGGCCCTATGACCGTGGCTATCGCCGCGTAGCCCCCTGTGGTCTGGTGGTCGGCCAGGAGGACCACCGGCCTTCCCGACGGCGGGACCTGCACCAGGCCGGCCGGCGTGCCGCTGGAAACGGCCGTGGCCGGAGGGGCGGCTACGGCGGGTCCTCCGAGCACGCACGCGCGGCGGTCGCTGGATGTCTCCACCCGCCATTCCCGGGAGAAGAACTCCTCGACCGCCGCCGGGCCGAAGGCGTCGTCGTTCGGCCCCGGGACGGCCCGCACGGTGACGCATTCCAGGCGCTCCACCAACGGCGGACCGGCCGGAACGGCGGGCCGGGGCCCGGCCTCCGGTGAAGCGAAGACCTCGACGACGTCCCCCTTCGCCAGGGGTCTGCCGGCGGCTCGTGCGGACCCGGCTCCGGCGTAGGTCGCCCGGCTCCCCAGGACCGGTGGACAGGCGATGCCGCCGGCCAGGGCCAGATAGTTCCAGGGGCTCGCTCCGGCCCCGAACTCCAGCACGTCTCCGGCTCTGACCGTCACCGCCCGGCCGCACGGCAGAGGCGTGCCTCCGACCAGCGCTCTCGCCCCGCGGCTCACCGCGACCCGGACGGGCCTGGTGAACTCGACCTTGAGCCCGGCGTAGGAGGTCTCGAGTCCGGCGGAGTCGGGCCTGTTCCCGACGGCGAGATTCGCCTCCCGAAAGGACGGCCAGTCGAGGGGGCCGCTCTCCGGGAGCCCGAGCGCGCTCAACCCCCACCGCCCCGCGTCCTGGACCGTCGTCAGCGGTCCGGGGTCCCTGATGACGGCCACCGCCATCTTCGCCCGCCCCTGTCGGTCGGGCTCTTCTCCTCCCGCCACGCTCCGGCGGCCCTGGAGGTCCACCTCCCGTTCGACCTCCCGGGCGGCCCTCAGGGCCTTCGCCCAGCCCGCGGCTCCCGGGCCGGCGTCCGCGAAGCGCACCAGGCGGCCGGGGCGGAGGAGGCAGGGGTCGGCCGCCTCCGGCCGCCACAGCCTGAGCGGAGTCCGCCCGATTATCCTCCAGCCGCCCGGGAGGTCGGCGGGGTAGATGCCCGTCTGCCGGCCGGCGATGCCCACCGACCCGGCCGGAACGCGGGGCCTGGGGGCCTCCAGCCGGGGGGTCTCCAGCGAGGGGTCAAGTCCCCCCAGGTAGGTGAAGCCGGGAGCGAAGCCGACCATCGACACGTAGTACTCCCGGGCGGTGTGTCTGCGGACGACCTCCTCGGGAGCGAGGCCGACGTGTCGCGCCACATCCTCGAGGTCAGGCCCCCACTCGCCCCCGTAGACCACCGGCACGACAACCTCTTCTGTCCCGGCCCCGGCCGGAGCCGGGCCGCCTTCCCTGTCGTAGCGCACCCTCTCACCGGCGCCGGGGAGGGCGGCCCGGCTCCGCCGCGCCGCAAGGGCGGCCTCCAGGCACGTGCGGGCGAAGGACCCGTAGTCAGTCTGAAGGGGGTCGTACCGTACGAGGAGGGACGAGAAGGCCGGTGTCGTCTCGCGCAGCGCGGGATGACCCGTGGTCTCGAGGACGGCCTGCGTGAGCCGGACGAGCTCGTTCGTCCCACGGCTCACGTCCCGACCGAGCACAATCAGGATGTGCCTGTCGCCCACCGGCCGGCACGAGAGACAGCCCCCGGCCTCAGGCAAAGGCCGCCACCCGGACCCCGGCCTCGTCCAGGGCCCGCCGCACGGCCGCGGCCAGGGCGGCCGCGCCGGGGGTGTCTCCGTGGAGGCAGATGGTCTGGACCCGCAGCTCCAGGCGGCCTCCGTCAGTGGCCCGGACCTCGCCCCGCAGGGCGATGTCGACCGCTCTGGCCGCCACTTCGTTCGGGTCTGTGAGCACGGCCCCCGGTGACCCGCGTGGGGCCAGTCTCCCGTCCGGTCCGTAGGCGCGGTCGGCGTAACCTTCGGCGATGAAGCGGACCCCGGCCGCCTCGGCCGCCTCGGCCAGGGCGGAGGCGGGAGGCCCGACGAGGGCCAGCCGCGGTGTTCCTTCAGCCGCCAGCCGCACCGCCTCGGCGACGGCCCCGGCCGCCTGAGGGTCGCGCTGGGCGAGGTTGTAGAGGGCGCCGTGCGGCTTCACGTAGGAGACCCTGACACCTTCCGCCCTGGCGATGGCCTGAAGAGCGCCGATCTGGTAGATGAGCATGTCGACGATCTCCTCCGGCGGGAGCTTGATGGCCCTGCGCCCGAAGCCGGCCAGGTCGCGGTAGCCGGGGTGTGCGCCGACGGCCAGCCCCTTGAGCCTCGCGAGACGCACGGTCCGCCGCATCACCCCGGGGTCACCCGCGTGGAACCCGCAGGCGATGTTGGCCGACGTGATGTGGGTCATCATCTCTTCGTCCTGGCCGAGCCGCCAGACCCCGAAGCTCTCGCCGAGGTCCGAGTTCAGGTCGACGGTCGGGACGGTGCCGAAAGAGGCGGTCATGGAGAACCTCCGCCGGGACGATTCCGCCTCCGGGCACCGAATCCTTGTCCGAATCCGAGGGTGGAGAGGCTGTGAGCTGCCACTTGAGACGGTGCCAGACCCGGTCAGCCTTCGGAGCCCGCGACCTCCTCCAGGCGCTGTCGGAGGCGGGTGATGACCACCCGGCGGGCCGTGAGGGCCCGGGCGTAGCGGCGGTTGCGGTCTCGCAACTTCTCGATCTCGCCCTTGAGCCTGGCCACCTCCATCCTTCTCCGCCTGTCCGCGGAGAGGAGAAGAGTGATGAGGACCCGCCTTGAGAGGGCCAGGGCGCGGATGCGCGCCTCGAGGTCGACGATCCGCTCGCGGAGCTCCTCGACCTCGAAGTCGTCAGGGGGGACCTGCGTTCGGGCCCGGCCGCCGAGAGGGAGGGCCTTCATCTCGCTACCTCCCGCAGGGGTCTTGTGCTCATAGACCTATTATAGGCCTGGCACGGAGGCCATATTCTCCCGCTGCGGGCGGCGGGGGAGCCGCAGTCGCCGAGAGGCCCGGGCGGGGTAGGGTCCCGAGAGGTTCTCGAGCCCCCGGGCTCTCCCCCGCCCGGGCCCTCCAGCGGTGCCCGGGCCCGAACCTCCAGCCGGCCCCCGGCAGCGCCGCACAGGCCGCAGGGGCCCGAAAGGCTAGAACTGGGTCTGGCCGGTGAAGGTGAAGCTCGATATCTTCATCGCCGGAGCTGACACCGCGCCCAGGCCGAACATGTCGCAGAGCCTGGCTTCTTTCGAGATAGCCTCGATGGCGGCGAAGGCCGGCAGGATGCCCTGGGTAAATCTCATGTTCTTGACCGGGCCCTTGACCTTCCCGTTCTCGATGAGGAAGGTCCCGTCGCGGGTCATGCCCGTGATGAGGGTGAGGACCGGGTGGAGCGGGTTGGTGTAGTGGAACCTCGTCACGAGAAGACCCCGTTTGGTCGAGGCGATCATCTCTTCGAGCGTGGCGTCCCCGGTCTTGACGAACATGTTCAGCGGCAGGGGGCCGTAGCGCATGTCCGGCGGCAGGGCGTGCCCGGTCGAGGTCCTGCCCTCTTCCCTCCCCGCCGTATAGGAGTCATAGACGACGTTCTTGACCACGCCGTCTTCGATGAGCATGACCTTGCGGCGCCTGACCCCCTCGAAGTCGAACGGGAAGGGCAGGCCGGCGGGGTCGGTGCCGTCGTCCCAGAGGGTGAACTGCTCCCCGGTGACGGGCTTGCCGATGTTCCCGCTGGCGAAGCTCCGGCCCTCCTGGAAGGCGAGAGCCCCCAGCCCCAGGTACCCCAGGAAGGTGACCATGTCCGCGACGGCCGCGGGCTCGAGGACCACCTCGTACTCCCCCGGCTCGACCGCCACCGGGTCCTGGCTGTCCCGGCATTTCCTCACCGCGACCTCGGCCACCCGCTCGGGGTCGATGGCCCCCGCGTCGACGGAAAGGTCGTCCGCGTAGCCCGACCCCGTCGGCCCCATGACGATGGCCGTCAGGGAAGCCCTGGTCGTCTCTGCGTAGCGGCGCACGCCCAGGGAGTTGGCCACACCGACCATGAAGACCCCGGTCTGGAAGGCCCCGGCGGCCTCGAAGCCCTCCCGGCGCGACAGGGCCGTGATGCGGCCGACGGCCTCCGCGCGTTCGTCGGCCGTGAAGGAGGCCGTGCGTTCGGCGTAGGCCGGGCCGGCCGCGACCACGTCGGCTTCGTCGCCGGGCTCCGGACCGGGGAGGCTGACGAAATCGGCGAGGTCGGGCTGGACCCGGGCGGTGTCCTCACTGAGGCGGACGGTGGCCCTGAGCGACTCGTCGTCAAGAGCGTTGGTCGTCGCCAGGCCGACCTTCTTTCCAAAGACCGTCCTGACGTAGACGTGGGCGTTGCTCTCGGCCGTGTTCTGGTGGATGTAGTTCGTGGCGTAGCGGGTGAGATAGGTGTCTCCCCCCAGGACCACGACCTCGGCCTGGTCGGCCT
>DPMO01000289.1 GCA_003541445.1 Clostridiales bacterium
TCCAGGCCTGGATGGAGCGGGCCCTGGTCGTCCCGGTGGCGGTGTGGCTCGAGAGGGTCACCGTGGACGCCCCGGCCTGGGTCGGGGCCCTGCTGGTCGACGGCCTCCTCGCCGGAGCGGGTACGGTGGCCACGTTCGCTCCGCTGCTGGCCGTCTTCTTCACCCTCATGGCCGTCCTCGAGGACTCGGGCTACATGGCCCGGGCGGCCGTCGTCACCGACCGTTTCATGCATCGCCTGCATCTGCACGGCAAGTCCTTCCTGCCCCTTTTCATGGGCTTCGGTTGCAGTGTCCCTGCCATCCTCGGGGCGAGGACGATCGAGTGGGGCTGGGGCCGCCTGCTCACGGTCCTCCTGGCGCCGGTCGTCCCATGTGCCGGCCGCCTGGCCGTCCTCACCTATATCGGCGGGGTCTTCTTCGGCCGCGGGGCGACTCTGGTCGTGTGGAGCATCGTGGGCCTTGCCCTGCTCTTCCTGGTGGGGTTCGGGGTCGTCCTCTCCCGGCTCTCCGGGCGCGGTGAGCAGCATGAGCTGGTGATGGAGCTGCCCGCCTACAGGCTGCCGGACCCCCGTGCCACGTGGCGCCTTGTCGGCCGGCGGGTCGGGGAGTTCCTGGTGAGGGCCGGGACCCTCATAATCGCGGCCTCCGCGCTCGTCTGGGCGGCCGGCTACCTCCCGGGAGGCGACCTGGAGACGAGCTACATCGCCCGCTTCGGACGGTGGCTCGAGCCTTTGGGGCTGTGGGCCGGGCTCGACTGGAGGCTCGTGGTGGCCGTCCTTACCGGTCTGGTGGCCAAGGAGAACTCCGTGGCCGCCCTCGGCGTGCTGTACGCGGGCCTTGGCGGGGGGAGCCTCACCGAGACCCTTCGGGCGACCGTGAGCCCTGCGTCCGCGGTCGCCTTCATGGCCGTGGTCGCGCTTTTCGTCCCCTGTGTCGCGGCCCTGGCCACCCTGTGGCGGGAGACCGCCGGTCAGCGGTTGTGGATGGCGGTCGTCGTGGCGGGGATGGCCGTCTCCTCCTGGGCGGCGGGGTTCGTGGTGTATCGCCTGGCCCTGCTTGCAGGACTCTAGGCGGAGGGCGAGTTCGACGGAAAGCGGCCTCCGTTGACAGCCTGTCCTGGAGAAATGTAGCATAAGGTGGTTAGGTCTAGCGTCGGCTGGAGGGTTGGCGGCAGGGAAGAAGGGACCCTGGATAGAATCCTGGAAAGCGGTGGGAGGCGGAGCGGAAATGATCGTGACGACGACACCGTCGGTTCAAGGGGCGACGATTCAACGCTATCTGGGCATCGTCGCCGGAGAGGCCATCATGGGGGCCAACATCGTCCGCGACATCTTCGCTTCCATCACCGACATAGTCGGCGGGCGTGCGGGCGCCTATGAGGACAAGCTGAACGAGGCGAGGCGACTCGCTCTCGAGGAGATGGAGGCGAAAGCCCGCCGGCTCGGGGCCGACGCAGTGGTCGGGGTCGACATCGACTACGAGGTCGTCCGTGAAGGGATGCTCATGGTCACGGCGGCAGGAACGGCCGTGTCCCTGAGGAGCTCTTCCTAGACATGGGGAAGAAGTGCTGACCGATGAGGAAGCTGGATCCAGGACGCGTTCTTCTCGGTATGGTCGTTCTCGCCCTCGGGGGTTTTCTGGTGCTGGTGAACCTTCGGCTCTCAAGATATGAGATCCTGGGACTCTGGCCGCTTCTTCTAATCGTCCCGGGCGTGGTGCTCTTGAGCCTGGCCGTTGTCGTCTCCCCGCAGGACCAGAGGCCTAACCCGCTCCGTCCCACCCACGCCGACGACGACTACCCGGAGGTGCACCGGGGCCCCCTTCTCTGGTAGCCTTGGACTATCGTTCACACCTGGCCGGAATCGGCCTCGTCAGGGGAAGGTCTCATCTTCTAGCCCGCTGAGCGAGGCTGCCTTATAGGGTACACTCTTTCCTCCCCTTGCATGTGCCGTCACAAATGCCCGAGATTTCTTCGCCCGCTGCAGGATTTAGGCGATGACTGGATAAATGTGGTCATACCAAGGGCTTGTGCGCACCATGCTATAGCAGGAGGGATGCCGAATGGGGACCGACCATTCGGACCTCGAGATGCTCACCACGACAGAGATGATGAGGCTTCTTAAAATCAAGAGCCGGACCACCATACGCAAGCTTGTCCAGCGTGGCGACCTACCCGCCTACAGGGTCGCCAGGGACCTCCGCTTCAAGCGGAAGGACGTAGAAGCCTACCTGGAGCGGAACCGGGTGAAACCCTGACGTTCCCTGCTCTCTTGGGGGCCTAGCCCAGGAAAAGGGGTGCCCCCACGAGGGAGACGATGGCCATGAGCTTCAGAAGGATGTTCATGGACGGCCCGGCCGTGTCCTTGAACGGGTCGCCGACCGTGTCGCCGGTCACGGAGGCGGCATGAGTCGGGGTGCCCTTGCCACCGAGGTTCCCGGCTTCGATGTACTTCTTCGCGTTGTCCCAGGCCCCGCCGCCTGTGGTCATCATTATCGCCAGGGCCAGACCGCTCACGAGAGACCCCGCGAGGAGCCCCCCGAGAGCCTCCGGGCCGAAGAACAGGCCCATTATGACCGGGCTCGCCAGCGCGAGGACCCCCGGGACGACCATCTTCCTCAGGGCGGCTGTGGCGCTTATGTCCACGCATCGAGCGTAGTCTGGTTCAGCCTTGCCGTCCATTAGTCTGGGTATCTCGCTGAACTGCCGCCTGACCTCGGCGACCATCTCGTGGGCGGCCTCACCCACGGAGCGCATGAGAAGAGACGCGAAAAGGAACGGGAGCATGCCTCCGATGAGCAGGCCGAAGACGACCTTCGGAGAGGTGAGGTTGATGACCTCGAGTCCGGTCGTGGCGACGTAGGCGGTGAAGAGGGCCAGGGCGGTGAGCCCGGCCGAGCCCACGGCGAAGCCCTTGCCGATGGCCGCCGTGGTGTTGCCGAGGGAGTCGAGCTTGTCGGTTATCTTCCTTATCTCATGCCCGAGGCCCGACATTTCGGCGATGCCGCCCGCGTTGTCGGCCACGGGCCCATAGGCGTCGACGGACATGGTCATGCCTATCGTCGAGAGCATCCCGACCCCGGCCAAGGCTATCCCGTAGAGCCCGAAGAGCTTGAAGGAGACGAGCACGGCGGCGGCGACGATGATGATGGGCAGGGCCGTGCTCTCCATGCCGACGGCCAGGCCGGTGATGATGTTCGTCGCCGACCCCGTCTCAGAGGCCTTGGCGATAGTGACCGTCGGGCGGCCGGAGGTGTAGTAGTCGGTGGCCTGGGCGATGACCAGGCCGGCCGCGACCCCAGCCGCCGCCGCCCAGAAGCCGGCCAGGGAGCCCAGAACGGCCGTGGCGGCGAAGTAGAAGCCGACGACGGCCGCTGAGGCCGCGACCCAGGTCCCGACCCGGAGAGCCATCTCCGGACGGTCGCCTCCGAAAAGCTTCACGTAGCCGATGCCGAGAAGCGAGGCCGCCGTCCCGATGGTGATGAGGGTGATGGGGAAGAGCATCCCGGCCACACCGAGGACCACGGCCCCGATGGCCATCGCCGCGATGGCCGAGCCGACGTACGACTCGAACAGGTCCGCACCCATGCCGGCGGTGTCTCCGACGTTGTCCCCGACGTTGTCGGCGATGACGGCGGGGTTGCGCGGGTCGTCCTCGGGGATGCCGGCCTCGACCTTACCCACGAGGTCGGCGCCCACGT
>DPMO01000202.1 GCA_003541445.1 Clostridiales bacterium
CTGCTGGATCATGTACCCGATGAGCCCCTGGCTCTGCGCGCCGCAGATGTCCAGCGGCATGGCCGGGACCTGGTCGGCGCCCTCCTCGTTCTGGATGAGGATGTTCCCCACCTGCGGGCCGTTGCCGTGCGTGACAACGACCCGGTGGCCCATCTCGATGAGGGAGACGATGGCGCCGGCCGTCTGGGCGATGTTGGCCCTCTGCTCCTCCGCCGTCCCCCTCTGCCCGGGCTGGAGTATCGCGTTCCCCCCCAGAGCGATGACGACCGTTTCACCTCTGGGTTCCATCTCATCCTCCGTTCCCGTTCCGGACCGCTCCCACCTGCCCGTCCCCTGCGACGCCGGGCTCACCGGTCCCTTATGTTGACCCCCCTACCGCATCTACGGCACTTCCCCCCTTCGAGTTCCATCCGCCGGGCCGAGAAACCTCGCCTCGAGACCAGGACCGCGCCGCAGGACGGGCAGGCCGTGTCTCCGGCATCGACTTCCCAGGCGTTGCCGATGTAGACGTAAGACAGGTGTCGGGCGGCGATTTCTCTGGCCCGCCTCAGGGTCTGGACCGGTGTCTCGGGGCGGGTCATCTTCCAGTTGGGGAAGTAGCGCGACAGGTGCAGGGGTATTTCCGGGGAGATTCCCGCCAGCCACTCGCAGAGGCGTTCGACCTCCTCGTCCCCGTCGTTGAGGCCCGGGATGAGCAGGCAGGTGACCTCCACATGACAGCCGGCCGCATGGGCGGTCTCGACCGTCCGGAGGACCGGCTCGAGGCGGCCCGAGCAGACCTCCCTGTAGAACTCTGTCGAGAAGGACTTCACGTCGACGTTCATGGCGTCGACATAGGGGAGCAGGTCCTTGAGAGGCTCTTCCCGCACGTAGCCGTTCGTGACGAGCACGTTCTTCAGGCCGCGCTCCCGCGCGAGTCTCGCCGTGTCGAGGACGTACTCGAACCACACGAGAGGCTCGCTGTAGGTGTAGGCCAGCCCGATGCACGGCCGCTGCGGGTCGCTCCACGCGGCGGCCGTCTCGACCGCCCTCTCGGGCGGGAACGGGACGTCCTCACCGTCGCCCTGTGACAGCTCCCAGTTCTGGCAGTGTCGGCAGCGCAGGTTGCAGCCGTAGGCTCCGAGCGAGAAGACGTAGGTCCCGGGGTGGAAGTGGTAGAGGGGCTTCTTTTCCACGGGGTCCATGGCGTAGGAAGCCACGCGGCCGTACTTCACGGCCACGAGGACACCGTCCTGGTTCCTGCGAACCCGACAGAACCCGACCTTCCCCGGACGGATCCGGCAGTCCTGGGGGCAGAGAAGACAATGGACGACATCCCCTTCGAGCTTCTCGTAGTGGTCGGCCTCCCGCATCCACACCCCTCCCGCGGTGTGCTGGCCCGAGCGCTGTGGGCCCGAGTCACGGCCCCGACCGGGCCGCCCGCCGCACCGGGCACGCCTCCCCGCCCCGGCGTCTCTCAGCGGTAGCGCGTCACCTTGAACCGGAAGAGCCGCACCCCGGGCTCGTCCGGGCTTATCCCCGCCTTCTGCATGGCGATCCTTACCTGGTCCTCCACCGTCTCCACGCCGTCAAGGTCGGGCAGGAGGAGACCGGTCCGGTCCCCTTTGGTGACGATGACCCCGTAGACCGCGGGGTCCAGTTCGTCCACCCCGGCGACCGGCTCGGGAGGCTCGAGGACGTCCACGGAGTACTCGAGGTCACCCAGCTCGTCCTCACGGACGGGGGGGAACCTCGGGTCGGCCGTCCCGGCCTGGATGGCGTTCCAGACGATTTCCTCCGCGAGGTTCGGGGCGGCGGGCTGGATGGTCCCGATACATCCCCGGAGCTGCCCCCCCTTCTTGAGGGACACGAAAGCGCCCGCCCGGCGGTCGAGGCCGGGGCTCGAGGCCGGCGCCGAGATGCGCCGCCCTTCACGCACGTACGTCTCAAGCGAGAGACGGGCCAGGCGGACGAACGGGTGTGGCGCCCCGTCCCGACCGGCCGCGGGCCCGCCGCCGTCCGGCTGCCGCCTCGGGTCCTCTCCGTCCTGTCCGGGGCCTTCCGTCTTCCCCTCCGCGGGGGCGGTCCTCCCACCGGAGGCGGGCTTCTCACCGCCGCCTGGAACCTCCCGACGCGGTCCGGGCCTACCACTAGTGTTCCTCGGGAGGAAGGTGGCCACGGCGTACCCGACGCCGAAGGGTCCTTCGTAGGAGAGGACCTCGGGCACGATGTCGAGACCGTCGAGAGCGCCGAACAGGGTCAGGATGGGGCCGAAACCGCACTCGCCCGCCCGCTCGACGAGTTCGGGGTCCATCTCCAGCAGGGCCTTGACGTCGGCTCGGGCGAGGGCGTCGACGACCCTCCGGTCGAAGATGCGGCCCATCGGGTCGTAGCCGGCCGGAGCGCCTTCGGTCAGGCGGTGGGAGAGGTCGCCGCTCGCCACGTAGACGACGCGCACTCCGAGTTCCACGGCCGCCGCCTGGACGGCCTGGCCGAACCGGTAGAGCTCCTCCCGCCCGAGGGGGCCGACGGCACCCGCGACCAGCCGGCACTCGAGCCCGGCCTCGGTGAGGTAGTGGAGGGGGACGAGGACGGCGTAGTGCAGCCTGTCCGGAGGGCGGAAGCTCATCTTGTCCGCGTCAGGAGTGAAGACGGTGACGTTCCTCCGGGCGGCCTCCTCTCGGATGCGGTCGACCAGCCGGAGGTCGTTGCCGAAGCGGAGGGAGGTGCCGGCGATGCCGAATTCGCGGAAGTTGCCCTGGAGGACAGGGCTTGCCAGGAGCGTCACCGCGCTGCGGACCACCGGACCGTGCGGGGCGATGACGACGACCGTGTCGGGTCTCATGTCCCGCACGAGGGCGGCGGCCCCCTGGAGAGCGTTTCGGGTCTTCACGACCTGGTCGAGGTCCTTGTCACCGATCTCCGGAACGATGATGGGCGCGTGCGGGGACAGCACCCCGAGGACGATCCCTGCTCGAGCCATGGCGCGTTCACTCCCGGACGTCCCCGACGTGGACCTTGACCACGTCGGGCGATGTCGAAGCCTGCAGGAGGCAGGCGTAGTTGACCAGGAACCCGACCTCCTCACCGACGGAGAGGCGGCCGGGGTAGTCCTCGATGTCGAGCACGAGGTGGTCGCTGGTGGCTCCCACCACCTCGATGCCGCCGGCGAGCGGTTTCAATCCCTCCGGAACGATATCCTGCCTTCCGGCCGCGACGACCGCGCGCAGGCGGGGGCCCCTGTCGACGAAGACCGGGCGGTGGCCGAAGGCGTCCTCGGCGAGCTCGCCGACCGGTGCGCTCGGCTTGCGGCGTATCTCGATGACCCGGGCCCAGAAGGTGACCGCGTCGAGGTGACACCCGGGAAGGGGCTCCCGACGCAGACTGTCCCGCCCGAGGACGATGCCCTCACCGACCCGGAGGTCGTGCAGGCCCTCCGGGAGGCGCTCTCCTCTCACGAGGAGGGGGAGGACCGCCGTGTTCCCGGCCGACACCCTGAGAGGCCGCCCCAGACGTTCACCGGTCTCCCGAGCCAGGATCAGGAGGTGTTCGAGGTGCGCGGGCGTCGGGACCACTCCGGAGAAGCAGGCCATGTTCGCGGCCAGGCCGGCGACATGGGCCCGCCGCGAGGGGTCGCTCCGGCCCGCGGCCCGGGCCATCCGCTCCTCGAACTCCACGGCCGCGTCGGGCAACTCCTCCGGCAAAAGGCCTTCCCTCAGGTCTCCGAAGTCGACGGTCAGGAGCACCTCGTAGGGCCGGTCAGGCCCGGTCGCCCTGGCGAGACTCTCCGCGACCTCGAGGCTCGCGCACAGGACGCCGTCGGAAAGGGCCACGGCCGCCGGGGCGTCGGCCGGGGAGGGCTCCCGGAGAAGAAGGAAGGGGACCCTCCGGTCCGCCGTGCCCCCCGCGCCTGCGCCGCGCAGGGCCTGCAGGCGGCGGAGGTTCGACAGGCGGGAGTCGGCCAGGCCCGCCGCCCCCCCCGGCCAGGAAGGCCCGGGCGACCGCGGGGTCACCTCGGAGGACCTTGGTCACGGCGTGGAGCTCGAGGCCGGCCGCACGGCAGCACCCCGCCAGGGCCCGCGCGTTGGCGGCCAGCTTGACAAGGTCGATCTCGAGTCTCGGCGCCGGTGACGTCGACATCCGTGCCACTCCGGCCGGTCTCCTCCCAGACATACGGCCGCCCCGGGTCGTCGGCTGTGGAGCGCCCCGAGGACGGCCATGACGCAAGACCTGTCGAAGACCGGGTCAAGAGGCGTCCGGTCCCGACATCCGATTCCATTCTACCCGGGTCAGGTCCTCACCTTCGGCGGCCGTCACCCGCCCGCCCGGCGGCCCGGGGCCTCCGAGGGCGGGGCCGCGAGGAAGAGCCAAGGTCCGGGGGGTTCAGGCCGTGCCGGGCGGCGGGTGGTGGACGAAGCGGCAGATGCCGAAGAAGATAGCCATGGCGACGAGGTGCTGGTAGTCCGGGTCCTGGAGGAGCGCGAGGTCGCGCGGATTGGACAGGAAGCCCATCTCGACGACGACGGCGGGAGCGTCCGTCTCTCTGATGAGGAAGATGTCCTGGCGCCCGTTGGGCTGCCGGTCGGTCTCACCGGTGACCCTGACGAGCTCGGCCTGGATGGCTTCAGCGAGGAACCTGCCGCCGGGGTGCGCGCCGGGCATGTAGAAGGTCTGGGCGCCGCGCCACACGCTGGAAGGGAAGGAGTTACAGTGCAGGGAGACCAGGAGGTCGGCCCCGGCCCGCTTCACCGCCTCGACCCTCCGGATGAGGTCCGCCCGTATGGCCGAGCCGTGGCGCTGCGCATCTCCCGGCTGGAGGAGGTCGCGGTCCTCGGTCCTCGTCAGGAAGACCTCGGCCCCGGCCCGGACGAGGATGTCGCGTAGTTTCAGCGACACGGCCAGGTTCAGGTCGGCCTCCGCCACGCCGCTGTCGACAATCACGCCGGGGTCGAAGCCGCCGTGGCCGGGGTCGATGGCCACGACAAGGCCGGAGAGGACGCCTGCAGCGGGGACGACCGGACCGTCGGGCAGCCAGACGGCGCCGAAGGCCGCGGCCACGGAGCCGCCGGCCAGAAACCACCCGGTGGCGGCCACCCCGAGGAGCAGGACCGCACCCAGGGCCGCAGGGGTCGACGGGGAAGCCAGGCCTCGCGAACCGGTGATGCGGGTCGGCCGCCCGACGGCGGCCGTCGGCCGGGCAGGAGACCCCGGCCCTGTCCGGTGAGACATCCGGCTCCATCCTCCCGCCGCCCGCTCCGGGCAGGCTCGAGGCCGCCCCGAAGCCTTTTCCGACCATTCGTATGTGGGGTCGGAGCGGACTTAGCACATCGGCGACCTGTCGGCGGGACGGACGGAAGGCGTCGACCGGACACGACTCCGTCTCGGGCGCCGCCTCACCTCTTGGAGAACTGCGGGGCCTTGCGGGCCTTCTTCAGCCCGTACTTGCGGCGCTCCTTCATCCGCGGGTCCCGCGTCAGAAGGCCGGCCTTCTTGAGGATGGGTCGGTAGTTCTCGTCGACCAGGAGCAGGGCCCGCGCGATGCCGTGCCTGATAGCTCCGGCCTGTCCGGACATCCCCCCGCCGCTCACCCGGACGATGACGTCGAACCTGTCGTCCAGATGGGTGAGGCGGAGCGGGAGGGTCAGCGAATCCCGGAGCATCGGCGTCGGGAAGTAGTCGTCGACGGGCCTGCCGTTGACGATGATCCGTCCTTCGCCAGGCACCAAGCGTACACGAGCGACAGATGTCTTGCGCCGGCCGGTACCCTGGTACTCGACAGAACGCTGGGCAGGAGTCGTCACCACCGCTGCCGGCACCACCTTCACAGTTCGAGTCTTTCGGGCTGCTGCGCTTCGTGGGGGTGGACCGGGCCGGCGTAGACCTTGAGCTTCTTCGCCATGGCCCGCCCCAGGCGGTTGTGCGGCAGCATCCCGCGGACGGCAATCTCGATGACCCTTTCGGGCCTGGTCTCCATCATCCGGCGGAAGGTGGTCGTCTTCAACCCACCCGGATAGCCGGAGTGTCGGTAGTAGAGCTTGCCTTCGGCCTTGTCTCCGGTGACGACCACCTTGTCGGCGTTGATCACGATGACGTAGTCCCCTGTGTCAAGAAAAGGGGTGTAGGTGGGCTTGTGCTTGCCGCGCAGGATGGCGGCAATCCGGCTGGCCAGACGGCCCAGGGTCTTGCCCTCGGCGTCAACGACGTACCAGCGTTTCTGTATCTCCGAAGGTTTGGCCACGTACGTCCGCATAGGATGTCCCCCTCGAACGGCACAACTCGAATTCTAATACGCGCGAGAATCCGGTGTCAAGGCAGATAGACGCCTCCCGGCAGCAGGGCCGCGGAGGTCTCGCCCCGGACGGGTACGGTCTCCGCTCCGGCTGGAGACTTGTAGCTGACCCTCTCCAGCCACAGACCGTGAGCCGGTGCGGTCGGCCCCAGCTCCTCCCTGACTCCGCTTCGCAGGGCCTTCAAGGTGATATCCGGGGGCAGGCGCCCCTGCCCGACCTCGAGCAGGGTCCCGACGATGATACGGACCATGTGGTACAGGAAGCCGTCACCCGTGACCTCGAAGGTGAGGACCTCGCCGCCCGGGGGGTGCCACGCCGGGACCGGGCGGCTCTCGATGGAGGCCCGGTGGATGGTCCTCGTCGTCGTCTGTGCGGAACTCCCCGTGTCCCTGAAGGCGGCGAAATCGTGGCGGCCCTCGAGCGGCTCCAAGGCCGCCCGGCAGGCCTCGAGGTCGAGTCGGAACGGGAAGTGAAGGGACCACTTCCGGTAGAACGGTGACGGAAGGGGTGACCGCCAGACGTAGTAGCGGTAGGTCTTGGAGACCGCGTCACCCCTCGGGTCGAACCCCGGAGCCGCCCTCCGTGCCGAGAGGACGACGATGTCCGGCGGCAGGTGGCTGTTCAGGGCCAGGGGCAGATGGTCGCAGGGCACCGTGAGGCGGCTGGAGAAAGCGCAGACCTGTCCCTTGGCGTGGACCCCCGCGTCGGTCCTGGAGGCGCCGGTGACGACGACACGTTCGCCCCGCTCCCCCTCAGGGGATATCTTCGCCAGGGCGGCTTCCAGGCGGGCGGCCACGGTGTCCAGGCCCGGCCTCTGGAGCTGGAAGCCGTGGTAGGCCGTTCCGTCGTAGGCCACGACAAGACTGTAGCGCGGCACGTCGTCCGCCGGCCTCCCGCGGCGGAGGGCGTCCTCACCTCTCACCCGGGCCACCACCTCAGGCCGATGACCACGGCGGCCATGAATCCCGTCAGCGCGGCGGCCGCCGCGTCGAGGGCGGTGGCCCGGAGACGGTTGAGCCGCGTCCGGTGTCTTCCCCCCCGGTAGCACCTTGCCTCCATCGCGGTGGCCAGCTCGTCCGCGCGGCGGAAGGCCGAGACGAAGAGGGGCACCAGGAGCGGGACGAGGCTCCGGATGCGGCGCGAAAGGCTCCGGCTCTCGAAGTCCGCACCGCGGGCCATCTGGGCCTTCATGATCTTGTCGGCCTCTTCCATCAGCGTCGGGATGAAGCGCAGAGCTATGGTCATCATCATGGCCAGTTCGTGGGCCGG
>DPMO01000222.1 GCA_003541445.1 Clostridiales bacterium
AGGGGGTACCCCTCTCCGGCCGGGCGCCCCCCGGGCCGATGAAGCAGGCCGTCTCGACGACAACGTCTGAGGACAGGTCCGGCAGGACACGGCCCCCCGGGGCGTCGTCAAGGCGGTTCACCACGTTGACGATGTGGCGGTCACGAGGGTCACGGCGGTCACGGGAGCCCGGGGCCGGCGCCGACCCCGCGTCCACGGAGACCGGGCCCTCCCTTCGACCCACCAGCGAGACCATGACGTCGAGGGCGGCCTCGGAGTAGTAGGCGCCTCCCCGCTTCTCCAGCTCAGGAGGCTTCTCGGCCAGGTCCGGGTCCCGGTAGCGCCGGAAGATCTCCTCCTCCACGGCCATGACCTGCTCCGCCCTTGTCCCCTTCCCGGAAGCGACCTCCTCCTTCACCTTGGCGAGGAGCCGGTCGTGGAAGTAGTAGTACTGGAGGTAGGGCGAAGGCAGCATGCCGAGGGCCTCGAGAAGCGGGCGGATGCCGTCGGCCCCGGGGATGTTCCGGACGAACTCCGCCTCCACCACGGGAAGGGACAGGATCCTCGGCAGGATGTCCTCGCCGTCCAGGCGCACCGCGGTCACCCAGCCGAGGTGGTTCAGACCGACGAGGTCTATCTCGACCCGCCACGGCTCGACCTCGAGCTGCCCGGCGACGGCCCGCTGGATGGCGACCGGCACGTTGCAAAGACCCAGGCACCTGACGCCGGCGACATGCTTCAGGACGGCCTCCGTGACCATCCCGGCGGGATTGGTGAAGTTGAGCATCCAGGCCTCCGGCGCCAGCTCGCGGACGTCCCGAGCCACCGCGAGAACCACCGGGATGGTCCGGAGGGCCTTGGCGAAGCCGCCCGGGCCCGTCGTCTCCTGGCCCACGATGCCGTAGGTCAGCGGGATGCGCTCATCGACCGCCCGGGCCTTGAGGCCGCCGACCCTGAACTGGTTTATGACGAAGTCCGCCCCTTCTATGGCCCGGCGCCGGTCGAAGGTCACCGTGACCTTCGCCGGCACGCCGGCCCGCTCGAGCATCCGCCGGGCCAGCCCGGCCACGGCCTCGACCTTGTCCCGCCCTTCGGGGACGTCGACGAGGGCCACTTCCCTGAGCGGGAGGACTTCGCGGCGGACGGCGAGACCCTCGATGAGTTCAGGCGTGTAGCTCGAACCACCGCCGATGACGGCGACCTTGCAGCCTTCTCGCGGCACCCGGAAACCCATACGCCACCTCCGTCCGGTCCGGCTTCCCGCTCACCCTGTCCGGGACGACGGCCGACCCCGGCGCCGCCCGGTCGAGGAGGCCCTCGAGGAGGGCGCGGCCGAGCGGGCCGTCCTCGGGGCGGCCGGCAGGAGGACCGAGAAGGTCGCCCCCCGCCCCGGGGTGCTCGTCACCTCGACCTTCCCGCCGTGCGCCTCGACGATACCCCGGCACACCGGGAGGCCCAGGCCCGTCCCGCCCTCCTTCGTCGTATAGAAGGGCTCGAAGAGCCGCTCCTGCTCTGGGACGGGGATGCCCGGCCCGTTGTCGCGCACCCTCACGACGGCGTACGGCCGCCCTTCACGCGAGGTGCGGGTCACCTTGACCGTCACCTTCCTCCTGTCCGCCGGCGGGCCTCCGGGGCACGCCACCGCCTCCACACCGTTCTGGATGAGGTTCATGAGGACCTGCTTTATCTGTCGGGAGTCGAACTCCGCCCATACCGGCCTTCTCGTCCCCGGCCCCTCGAGGACGACCCCCTGCTCGGCCGCCTTGGTCGACAGGAGCTCGACCGTCGCCGCCGCGGTCTGGACGAGGTCGCCCCTTGCCATCTCCGGAGGGGACGGACGGGACATGAAGAGCATCGAGTGGACGATCTCGTCGAGGCGTTCGACCTCGCTCCTGATGCGGTCCACATAGGTCGAGCACTCCTCCCACTGTTCGCGGACCGGACAGTAGAGCCCCAGGAGCTGGGTGAACCCGAGGAGCGACGCGAGCGGGTTCCGTATCTCGTGGGCGGCCCTCGCGGCCATCTCCCCCACAGCGGCGAGCTTCTCCTTCCGCCTGACTTCCTCCTCGAGGCGCCTGGCCTCCGTCACGTCGTCGCACACGACGAGAACACCGCGGGTCCTGCCGTCCTGGTCGTTGAGGGGAGTGGCCCAGACCTGGCAGAACCGGGTCCCGGACGGTCTTTCGACAGAGACCGTCTCCGGACCGCACGGTCGGCCGGTCTCAAGGGCCCTGACGGGCGCGGCCGAACCGCACCCGCGTCGGAAAGCCTCGATGAGGTCGAGGTCCCCGTCCCCGCCCGGGTCAAGGCCCAGACTCTCCAGACAGCGGGAGGCCTCGCGGTTGATGAGGATGAGCCGGCCGTCCGTCCCGACGGCGGCTATCCCCACAGGGGCGGTGTCCAGAGTCGTCCGCAGGAGGCTGTAGGTCTCGGTGAGCTCGGCGAGCCGGTCGCCGGCTTTCCTGTAGAGGACCGCGTTCTGAAGGGCGAGGGCGGCGAGGTTGCCGACGGCCGTCAAGGCCTCCACCTCCGGCGGTGAGAAGCGCCGGTGGGTCGGCGAGTAGACGGTGATCGTCCCCAGGGGGCTGCCGGCGACCACCAGGGGGAGGATTAGGCAGGTCTTGATACCCAGGGCCTCGGCGATCTTCCGGTTGTGGGCTTCGACGCGCTCGTCGCCGGGAAGGTCGAAGGAGATGACCGGCCTTCTCTCCCGGAAGGCGATGCCCTGCAGCCCACGCCTGCTCGACCGGGTGACATCCGCCAGGACCTCCGGGGGCAGACCGGCCACGGCCGCGGAGGCCATCTCCTCCCCGTCTTCCTGGACGAGGCAGACCTCACACGGAAGGGTCGTGAGGTCCTGCACGGCCTGGGCCAGCCGCATGGCGACGTCCTCCGCGTCCAAGGTGGAGCTGAAGGCCCGGCCGAGCTCGTAAAGACTGCGGTACCATTCCGCGGCCCGGTCGCGTTCACGGTAGAAGACGTGGAGGGGGTTCCACGTGAAGAGCCTCCCCAGGAAGCGCCACAGGCCGCCGGTCCCCCTGAGCCAGATGTCCGAACCAGAGGTCCCCGGTGTCCGGTAGGCCGCCAGGCCGGCCGTCTCCGCGAGCCGGCGCAGCCGGGCGGCGGCTTCCTTGACCGCGGGAGTGGGGTAGCTCCTCGGGTCCAGGTCCAAAGCCCCGGACTCCAGCGCCTTCACCAGCGCCTCGACGGCCTTGGGATGGAACTTCTCCCCGCTGGAGGTCTTGATGTGCTCGACGGCCTCCGCCGCCGTCAGGGCCCGGGGGTACTGCGGCCGCTCCATCGTCAGGGCGAGGAAGGCTTCGGCCATGCCGAGAAGAGCGGCCGGCAGGGGTATCTCGTCCCCCTTGAGGCCGAAGGGATACCCCAAACCGTCGTAGCGCTCGTGATGGGTCTCGAGGATGCGGGCCACGGAGAGAAGGTTGCCCAGGCGGCCGACGCTGAGGGACGCGCGCAGGGGGTGCATCCTCACCTCGCGGAGCTGCTCACCAGACAGAGGTTCCGAGCTCGTCGCCGCCTCGAAGGCGGCCCTGGTCAGGCCTGTGTCGTGGAGGAGGGCCGCGGCCCGGAGCGCGTCGGCCTGGTCCTCCTGCAGTCCGGCCTGTGCGGCCAGGACCGAAGCTATCTCGACCAGCGCCTCCGAGGAGTCCGGGGAGGTTCCCGGGAGCCCGGGCCGCAGGAGCTCGGAGACGAGACGCCGCTGGGAGCTCTTGACCAGGGACTTGAGAGCGACGGAAGCCAGGATGACGACCACCATCGCGACACCCAGACCCCAGGAGACACCCATGGCCCGGATCAGCGGGACGAGGAACAGGCCCAGAAAGGGGACGGCGACGATGAGCACCAGCGGCGGCCCGCCCAGGTCCCGCAGGGACTCACGGAAAGGCCGGCCCTTGTAAAGACTCATGGCCAGGGCGCCGAGGCCGACCTCGGCCAGACCGAGGGCCAGCGCCGAGACGAGGAGGGGAAGGACCCCGTCGGACCAGGCCCGCCAGCCGACCAGCCCCTCGAGGACCAGTCCGCACAAGGCTGACGATATGGCCGCGTTGGCGAAGTTGACCGCGGCGCGGTCGGCGGGGGTGCGGGTGACCAGGGCGATGAGGGCCACGCTCAGACCCTTCAGGGGGACGGTGGCGGACGTCCCCAGAAGGGCAACGGCGGCCACGGTGACGGCGGAGCCCAGCGACACACCGAACCCGGAGGCCAAGGTGAGTTGGAAGGCCTCAGCGAGACACCATGACGCCACGAAGAAGACGCTTGACGAGGCAGGCGGGAAGCGCCCCGGAGAGACAGCCGCCGCCAGCACCAGTAAGACACCTATCGCCGCGACGGTCAAAGCGTACGTTCGAAACGCCTGCGGTGCTCCCAAGGTCCTCCCGCCTGCTCGGCCTGGTCATGGCGGGTCTACGGTTTCGGCGGCGGGCCCCAGGGGAACCCGACGTCGGCGAGTGCGGCCAGGACCAGGACCAGGGTGTAAAGTAGACCCTTGATGATACGCATGTCCCGTTTCCCCCCCATCATACTACAGGCGTTCCAGC
>DPMO01000219.1 GCA_003541445.1 Clostridiales bacterium
CGGCGGCATGGAGAGCATGAGCCAGGGGCCCTACCTCGTCCACGGGGCGCGTTGGGGACTGCGCATGAACCACACGAAGTTCATCGACGCCACCGTCCACGACGGCCTCTGGTGCGCCATCGGTGACGTCCACATGGGGTCCTACGGGGACCGGATGGCCAAGGAGTTCGGTGTCTCACGGGAGGAGCAGGACCGGTGGGCCTACCGCAGCCACATGCGGGCCCTCGACGCCCAGAAGGCGGGACGCCTGGCCGAGGAGATCGTGCCGGTCGAGGTGCCCCAGAGGAAGGGCCCGCCCGTCATCTTCGACACCGACGAGCAGCCCCGGCCGGACACCTCGCTCGAGAAGCTGGCCAAGTTGAGGCCGGTGTTCTCGCCCGATGGGACGGTGACGGCGGGCAACGCCCCGAGCCTCAACGACGGCGGCGCCGCCCTGCTCATCATGGCCCGCGAGAAGGCCGAGGCCCTGGGCCTGGAGCCCCTGGCGACGATCATCTCCCAGGGGTTCGTGTCCCAGGAGGCCCCCTACCTCGCCACCGTTCCCTATCTCTCCATAAAGCAGGCCGCCGAACGCTTAGGGATGGCCCTCAGCGACCTGGAGCTCGTCGAGATAAACGAAGCCTTCGCCGCGGTGGCCGTCGTCGCGACGCGCATGGGCGGCTGGCCGGAGGACATCGTGAACGTCAACGGCGGGGCCGTGGCCCTGGGCCACCCCATCGGCGCCAGCGGGGCCCGCATCCTGATGACCCTCGTCTACGAGATGAGGCGTCGGGGCCTGCGCTACGGGGCGGCCGGCATCTGCTCGGGCGGCGGCCAGGGCGAGGCCACCATCGTGAGGGTCGACCCGTAGGCGCGGGGTGATGTCGCCGGGCCGGGGAGGGGCGGGGCCGAGGTGTCGAGCCGAAGCGGTCGAGCCGAGGCGCGGGGCCGGGACCGGTCCCGCCCGCCCGGGGCGGCCCAGGAGGCAGATACAGTCCAGGACCGAGGAGGGTCACCGGATGGCCGTAAAGCAGGTCATGGTCGTCGGCGCCGGCCAGATGGGTTCGGGCATCGCCCAGGTGGCGGCCCAGGCCGGCTGTCGGGTCTGGCTGAAGGACATAAATGAGGAGCTCGTCGAGAAGGGGCTCGCGCGGATAAGGTCTTTCCTCGAGCGCAGCGTCCAGCGCGGCAAGGTCACGGCCGAGGAGAAGGACGCCGCCCTCGGACGGATCACCGGCACGTTCGGCCACGAGGCGGCCGCCGACTGCGACATCGTCATCGAGGCCGTCGTGGAGGACCTGGAGGTGAAGAACCGGGTCTTCGCTGAGCTGGACGAGGTCTGCCCGGAGAGGACCATCTTCGCCACCAACACCTCGTCGCTCCCCATCACCCAGCTCGCGGCGGCGACCGGCCGTCCCGACCGGTTCATCGGGATGCACTTCATGAACCCGGTCCCCCTCATGAAGCTGGTCGAGATCATCAGGGGGCTGGCGACGAGCGACGCCACCTACGAGACCGTCCGGGAGCTGGCCGTGACCATGGGCAAGGAGCCGGTCACCGTCCAGGACTCGCCCGGTTTCGTCTCCAACCGCATCCTCATCCCGATGATCAACGAGGCCGTCTACTGCCTGCAGGAGGGCCTGGCCACGCCCGAGGACATCGACACGGTGATGCGCCTCGGCATGAACCACCCGATGGGCCCCCTGGCCCTGGCCGACCTCATCGGGCTGGACACGGTCCTCTACATCGCCGACGTCCTCTACCGGGAGTTCCAGGACTCCAAGTACCGGGCCTGCCCGCTCCTCCGCAAGATGGTGCGGGCCGGCTACCTCGGAAGGAAGACGGGGCGGGGGTTTTACACGTACGAGTCGTAGCGTGGGCCCGCCGTGGAGCGGTGACGAAGGGAAGGGGTCGAGCGGCCGGGCCTCTGCGCCGGGACCGCGTCGACGGAGACTCCCAGGCGCGGGAGCAGCCCTCGGGGGCGGTCCCGCGTCCTGTTCTTGGCGCGCTCCCGGCTCAGCCTCCGTCGCGCACGGCACGGCACCTCCTGTACCGGGGTGCGACATTCGTCTCGCCGGACGGGAAACCGTCCGGGCAGAAAGGAGACTCGAGTCCCGCAACAGCCATGGACAACAGCCACGTCAAGATTCTCAAGCGAAGCTTCGACCCTTCCCTGGAGATGCTACGGGTGCTGGTCGAGAAGTGCCCAGACGACTTGTGGCTCTACGACAAGGTCGGTTTCCCCTTCTGGCAACAGATATGGCATGTCGCTTTCTTCATCGACTACTGGCTCAGAGAGGACTATTCGAGAGGCGCGGAATACCGCGTGATGACCTTCGACAAGGACCTCCCTGTGGAGCTTCACAGGAGGTCGGAGGAACACCTCACCAAGGAAGAGGCAGCGGAGTACCTGCGAAGGCTCCAGGAGAAGGCCGACCGGTTCTTTTCGTCGCTGGACGATGCCAGACTGCTGGAGCCGATAGTCGAAGGCAGGCCCATGACCTATCTTGATGTGATCATCGGTCAGATTCGCCATGTCCAATACCATGTCGGTCATGGCAACTGCATCCTCAAGAGCAAGGGCGCAGAGACCAGCGGGTGGCTCGCCTTCGCCGAGGGGTGAGCGCCGGGGACCAGCCGGTCGCCCTGACCCGACGGGCTTTGTCTTGAGTCCCCGCAGAAGGCATGATAATGTCTAGGCGGCAGTCCTGCCATGCCTTGCCAGACCATTCTCGGGGGAATGTGCCCGTGTCGGAGGGCTCCCGGGCAGAGCACCGCAACCGGATTCTGAAAGCCTTCGACGAGGTGCTTTCCGTCCTCAGCGAAGCCCTCCTCGGGCACTACGGTGACCGCTTGGTCTCGGCGGCCGTGTTCGGTTCGGTGGCCCGGCGCACCCCGAACCCGGAGTCCGACATAGACCTCCTCGTTGTCGCCCACGGCCTGCCGGTGGGCCGCTCCAGGCGGGTGGAGGAGTTCCAGGCCGTGGACGAGGCCGTCGAGCCGCATCTCCGCGCTCTCGAGGAGCGTGGAATCAGCACCCGGCTGTCGCCGGTCTTCCGCACTCCGGCCGAGGTCCAGGAGGGCGGGCCCCTCTTCCTCGACATGACGGAGCATGTGCTCCTCCTCCACGACCGAGGCGGATTCCTCCAACGCTACCTGGACCGCCTGCGGGCCGAACTTGAGAAGACCGGCGCACGCCGGCTCCGTTACAAGGGCGCCTGGTACTGGGACCTCGGGCCCGGTAAGGGGGATGGCTCTCGATGAAGAAGACGACCCTGGCCCAGGCCTAAGGGTCGTACTCCGATGTGGTGCGGGAGGCCCAAGAGGTCGTTGAACTCGCCCTCAAGGGACTGCTCCGAGAAATCGGCATAGATCCCCCCAAGCAACACGATGTGGGCGACCTCGTCGTGGAATACCGGGACCGCCTGGCACCTGACGTCGAGGCTCAGGCCGAGAAGCTCGCCGCCATCTCCAAGCGCCTGCGGCGGGAGAGAGAACTCGCCTTCTACGGCGACGTGGACTTCATCCCCACCGCCGAGTACGACCTCAACGATGCCCGGAGAGCGCTCGGCGAAGCTCGGTTGGTGGTCGAAGCCGTCCGGAGGATGGTCACGGTGCCTGTGTGAAAGGCCCTCCTCCGCGGGTCCTTCCCGTTCTCCATCTTCTTCTTCCTATCTTCTTCCTTGGCGCTCACGCCGTTGCTCCTGTTCCTGCCGGCGCCTGTGCTTAAGGGGCCGCGAGGCCGCCTAGCGCACGGGCCGTGCTCCGCGGCCGGCAGGCAGGTTCAGGTGACTATTCCGACGAATCCCGCAGCGGGACAACCGTGACTAAGGGAGGCTGTGCGATATGCGGGTCGAGGAGGTCCGGAAGATCTGCGTCCTGGGCTGCGGGAACATGGGGTCCCAGATAGCCCTGAACGCGGCCATCCACGGGTTCAAGGTCTGGAACATGGACGTCAAGGAGGAGATGGTCGAGAAGGCGAGGGCCTTCACGGAGCAGTACCTTCCGGGGAGGGTCCGCAAAGGGCGGCTCACACAGGAGCAGGCCGAGGCGGCGGCCGCGAACATCACCTACACGACGGACATGGAGGAGGCGGCCCGCGGGGCCGACTTCGTCATCGAGGCCGTCTCGGAGAAGCTCGACCTGAAGCGGCGGGTGTTCCGGGAGCTTGACCGCATCTGCCCGCCTGACGCCGTGCTCGCGACCAACAGCTCCTTCATCGTGAGCTCGAGGATCGCCGACGTGACGGGGCGGCCGGACAAGGTCTGCAACATGCACTTCTTCAACCCCGCCCTGGTGATGGAACTCGTGGAGGTGGTCCAGGGGCCGCACACCTCCGACGAGACGGCCCGGCTCACCATGGAGCTGGCGCGGAAGATGGGCAAGACGCCGGTCCTCCTGAAGAAGGAGGTCTATGGCTTCCTCGTCAACCGCATCCTCGCCGCGCTCATGAAGGAGGCCCTCTGGCTCGCGGACATGGAGGTCGCCGGGGTCGAGGACATCGACACGGCCGTCACCAAGGGGCTCGGCCATCCCATGGGTCCCTTCCGCCTCATGGACCTCACCGGCATCGACCTCCACTACGACATCGCCATGGAGCGTTACCGGGAGACGGGGGACCCCGCCGAGCGGCCCAGCCCGCTCGTCGTGGAGAAGGTGGTCAAGGGCGAGTTCGGGCGGAAGACGGGCAAAGGGTGGTACGAGTACGGGTCGTGACCGCGGCCTGGAGGTCCGGGCCGCTTCCAGGGTCCGCCGTCGCGCTCCGGCGCGCTGGCCGCTCACGCCGGTGCCGCCGTGTTGTTGGCCTTCCCGTAGGCGAGGGTGAGGGCGATGAGGGTCCAGGGCATCACGACCGCGTTCGCGAGCATCCCGATGAGCGGGATGAGGCCCAGCACCAGAGTGGCCGCAAAGGCGATCAGGCCGATGACGACGATTTCGCCGGGAACCTTGAGGGCCAGGGAGCAGCTCCTCGACAGCGCCTGACCGACGCCCGTATCGTCCACCATGAGGGCTATCGGGGCCAGGCACAGGAAGAAGAGGGCCGCAAGACCGGGGAGCACGAGGAGATACAGGCCGAAGTAGACCGCGCCGAAGGTGACGACGCTCACGGCCACCAGAGCGAGCCACTTGGACAGGGCGGTCTTGAAGCTCTCACCCAGAGAGGCCTTCCCTCCGCCTATCTGCGTCCTCGCGGCATGGACGAGGGCGCCGAGCGCCAGGGCGCCGCCGACGAGGCCCGGAACGGAAAGAACCAGGAGAGCCGTGCTGCCGAGGGTCATGAGCGCCGTGGCTCCGGCCGGACTGTAGATGGAGGCTTGCACCCCCATCATCCTGGCCATGACCTGCGACACCACGGAGACCGGTAGGAACACGGCGAGGTAGATGACGACGTACAGCCCGAGCCGGGCGAAGAGAAGGTTGAAGGAGCGGCTGAGGAGAGCTCCCAGGCCTTCGCCCGCGCCGAGGGGCTGGGTCGGGGTAGACATCGAGCATCACCTCCCTTCCGTGTGACCATGAATCCGAGCGCCTGGCGGCCGGCCCCGCGAGCGGGGGCCGCCCGTGTCCTCGCCCGGGGTCGTCCATCCCGTCGAGCCGTGCCGGAGCCACGACCACCGGCGGCGAGAACACCTTCACCTCATGGTACTCGTCGACCCGGTCCCTCTTGCCTCCAGCTTGGCGGACGGGCGGGGCAGAAGACGGGAAGCGGCCGGTCGAGGGGCCGCTTCCAGGACGTCGGGCCGCGTTCCGGCCCCTGCCGTTCAGGCAGAAGCCGCCATCTTCTTGGCCTTCTCGTACGCGAGAGTGAGGGCGACGAGGGCCCAGGGGGCGACGACGCAGATTCCCAGCCTCCCGACGAGCGGGATGAGGCTGAGCACCGCTCTGGCGGCGAAGGCCAAAAGACCGATGACGACGATCTCCCCGGGAACCTTCAGCGCCAAAGAGCAGCTTCTGGACAGGGCGTTACCGACGCCCACGCCGTCCACCATCAGGGCTATCGGGGCCAGGCACAGGAAGAAGAGGGCCGCAAGACCGGGGAGCAGAAGGAGAAGCGAACCCACGAGGACCGCCAGACCCACGACGACGGTCACGGCCACCAGAGGGAGCCACTTGGACAGGGCCGCCTTGTAGGCCTCACCCACCGAGACCCTGCCCCCCGCCGTCTGCGTCTTCGCGGCGTGTATGAGGGCGCCGAGGACCAGGGCGTCGGCGAAGGCGGCGATGACGGCAAGCAGCACAAGACCTCCGCCGCCGACGGCCAGGAGCGCCATGGCCTCAGAAGGACTCTCGACGAAGACAGCGCCGGCCACCACAACAGGTTGAAGGAGCGGCTGAGAAGGGCACCCAAATCGTCGGCCCTCGCCGGCTGAGTGGGGGCAGACATCCAGGTTCACCTCCCTTCACCATGACCGGCAACACGTCCTCACTATATAGCACCCTCCGGTATGAGCGTCAACGGCGGGCCTGGCTTCCGCCCTGCCCGCGAAGGCCGGCCGGCCGCCTCCCAGACCGGGACGGGAGCGGACGGCAAGGGCCGGGACCGACTTCACACAGTCGGTCCCGGCCCATCCGGCGCTTCCCGGACTCTCTCCGGGCTCTGTCACCCGCGCCGGGAGGGGCCGGTCGGCCCGCCCCGACAGCCTCTCTCATCCGTCGGCCTTGGCGGTGATGGTCACGGTCGTGACCATGCCCCGGGCGACGAGGACGGTCACGCTGTCGCCGGTCGCGACCTCGCTGTGCTCGACCTCGACACCCTCATGATAGACCTTTGCCGCCGGGTCGACGGCGAAGGTGACGTTCTCCTCGCCGGAGCTGATGGTGAGGGTCATGAGCTTGCCGCCGGCGTCGACGACCACGCCGACGACGGTCCCGTTGACCTCGGTCACGGTGTAGGTGGCCGTGATAACCGTGACCTGGTCCTGGGCGTTCAGCTCGAGGACCACATGGTCTCCCGGGCGCACCTCGCCCAGGGCCGCTGGCTCACCGTTCACCGTGACCGTCACGTCCGGAGCCACGTCGTAGGTCTCCTCGTCGGCCACGTCGCCGCCCTCGGGGATGATGGAGATGGTGGCGCCAAGCTCGGGGACGGTGCCCGTCCCCAGGGTGACCCGGGTGACGGTCCCTTCGACCGTGACGACCTCGTCCGAGGTCGGGTCGAGGACGACGGCCCCGATCACGCCGTCCGTGAGCGTGAGCCTGGCCGTCTGGCCGCGGGAGATGTCGCCGGCCTCCACCGGCTCGCCGTCAAGGGTGATGTCCACCTCGGCGGCCGCCTCGAAGGTCTCAGCCACGCCGTCGTGCCAGAGGATGATGGAGGCGAGCCCGCCGTCAGAGGTCAGGAAGACCTCCACGATGAGACCCTCCACCTCGGTCACCTCCGGCGGCTCCTCGCCGATGACGACCTTGACGACCTCGCCGCCGACGACGGTGAGGGTCACCGTGAGGCCGGGCTCGAGCTCGGCGGCGGGGACTTCCTCCCCGTCACGGGTTATCTCCACCGTGTCGGCCGCGGTGAAGGTCTCGGCCTCGCCGTCGTGCCAGAGGGTGATGCCGGCCAGCTCACCTTCCGGAGTCAGGTCGGTCTCGAGGACCATCCCCGTGACCTTCTCTTCCTCCGGGGGCTCCTCGGAGGGCTCCTCGCCGATGGCGATGGCCACGACCACACCGTCCTCCAGGGTGACCCTGACCGTCAGGCCCGGGACGACCGCGCTCGCCGGAGCCTCCTCGCCGTCGACGGTGATGACGACCTCTGGCGAGACGAGATAGACCCTGACCTCCTCGTCGACCCAGAGGGTCAGGCCGGTCAGGCTGCCGGTCTCGTCGTGCGCCGTCACAAGGACCATGCCGACGACCTCGGTCGCCGAGGGCTCGGACTCGGTCTCGCCGTGTATGAGGAGGACCTTGCCGTCCCGGTCGAGATAGAGGGCCACGTGGAGGCCCGGGGTGACCTCCGTGAGGTCGGCCGGCTCGCCGTCCAGGATGACGGCCACGGCCGGGGCCAGCTCGTAGGTTTCCTCGCCTCCGCTGCCGGGCAGGCCGCCCGAGGTGTCGGGGATGAGGGTGATGGTCGAGGCCACGGCCGGGTCGGTCGGGATGTCGACCCCGGCCACCGTGCCCTCGACGATGCGCCGGTCGGCGGGGGTCTGGATGAGGTCGTCCAGCCGGTTGAGAAGGGCGGCCGTCTCGGCCCGGGTGACGGGCTTGTTCAGATGGAGCTTGCCGTCGTAGCCGCGGAGTATGCCGAGCTCGATGGCCAGGGCCACATAGCCCCAGGCCCACGGCGGGACGGAGTCGGCATCCTTGAAGAGGATGGGTGCGCCGAGGCGTTCGGCGGCCTCGGGGCCCAGGCCGGCGGCCTCGAGCAGGATGACGATGACCTCCACGCGCTTGGCGGGGGCGTTGGCCCGGAAGACGGGCCCGTCGCCGCCCTGCATGAGCGGCCAGAGGTACCCGTGCTGGAGAGCGTAGGCCAGGCACTCGTGGGCGCCGGGCCAGGTGGGGATGGCCGGGTAGTCGGTGAAGGTCGAACCCGGGAGGGCGGCCACCTCCAGGGGGTCGAGGGCCAGGGCTTCGTCCTCGAAGCCCATCAGCCGTGTGGCGAGGACGACTATCTCCAGACGCGTGACGTGGTTCCTGGGCCCGAAGAGACCCTTGCCGTAACCCTTCATCACGCCTTTGGCCGCCACCGTCGAGATGTCTCCCAGGGCCCAGTGGTCGGCGCTCACGTCCGAGAACCAGGAGGAGAGCCAGGGGGGGCCTCCCTTGGCCGGGCCGAACCCGAGGCCGAGCTTCTTGAGCACCCCGAGGCCCGGAGCGGCCAGGGCCGGACCGCCCGCAAGGGCCAGCACCAGAGCGACCGCCACCGCGACCCTCACGCGGTGCAGCCACCGCATCTTCCTCATGGACGTTCCTCCAATCCGTTCGGTCTTGCCGGCTCCTGCCGCCCTATCCCCGCCGGTCGGGGGGAGGTTCGCTCAGGGCCGCAGGGCCGGCCGGGTCGGGGTCGTCAACCCCGGTACAGATAGTCGAGAAGCCATTTCTGGAACTGGGGGTAGACCTTTGCCAAGTTCTGGGCCTCGCTTGGCCTGGGGTGGCGGCTCGCAATCCGGAGTCTGGGCGTGCGCCGGCCATTGGCCGGAACGCGGTCACGTCTGCCTCTCGCTTTCCGCGTGCTCCATCAGTCGGCGGAGCAGCTCGGTGACGTCGGCGAGCCTCGTGCGCAGAATCTCCCACAGCTCGTCCGCGGTCACGACCGCGTAGTCGTGGACGAGGCGGTTGCGGTAGCCGGCCAGCCCCCGGCCCTTGTCGGCCAGCTCGGGAGGTATCACCCCGCCCCGCTCCAGGAGGTCGAATATCTCGCGGTAGTGCGACGGGTTCCCCCACCCCGACTTGACCGCCAGATGGCGGCCCAGGTCCAGGAGAGCCTGGAGGGCGCGGCGGAGATGGTGTTCGGCTATGGCGTAGTTGTCAGGCACGGCCCGGAACTCGTCCAGTGTCAGGGTGCTGAGTTCGCGGAGACGGGCCAGGGAGTTCCGCACGGTCTGGGCGCGGTCAGCGACGAGCGAAAGGTTGAACATCGGACAAGCCTCCTCCGCTGCCCCGGGCGGGCTGTCGTCGAGCATGTCGCGGAACGACCGCTCGAGGAAGGGGCGGAAGTCCAGGTAGTCCCTTACGATGATGTCCTCCGCGTCGGTGCGGGCGTCCGGGTCCGACTCCCACAGGACGCGGCCGTGACGGATGATCTCGAAGCGCAGGGGAAGGCGGGCTTCGTTGAGGACCACCAGGTCCACTTCCACCCCGGCTATCTCCTGGAGTCTGTCCACGATGGCCAGCCTCTCGGTGACCGGCAGGCGCGTCCCGGAAGGCAGGAGGACGGCCAGGTCGAGGTCGCTGTCGGGCCGGGCCTCGCCGGAAGCCCGGGAGCCGAAGGCGTAGACGGCGATGGGCCCATAGCCCTTGAGGAGGGACACGAGGAGGGACACGACAGCTCTGAGCTTACCGTCGGGCAACAGACTCACCGAGGGGCCCCCCTTCCCGTGGCGGTCATCCTGATGCTACCAGATGGCGCG
>DPMO01000216.1 GCA_003541445.1 Clostridiales bacterium
TACGAGACCATAAAGGCCTTCGTCGAGGGCAAGTTCGAGGGCGGCTACAAGACCTTCGACCTCTCCGTCGACGGTGTCGGCTACTCCGTGGCCAACGAGCCGGCCATCGCCGACATCCAGGACCAGCTCGAGGAAATCAAGGCCAAGGCGGCAGGGGCGGTCGGAGCCCACGAGGCCTCGATTTTCGAGGCCCAGCTTCTCATGTTGGCCGACCCCGAACTGCTCGGCCGCACAAGGAAAGCCATCCAGACCGAGTCGCTCACCGCCGAGGAGGCCCTCGAGCGTTCGGGCAGGGAACTCGCCTCCGTGCTCGAGGAGTTGCCCGACGATTACCTCCGGGCCCGGGCGCCTGACCTGAAGGATGTGGTCGCACGGGTCCTGGCCCTGCTGAGAGGCCGCCGCGGGGTCCATCCTCTGGCCGCTCTAGAACGGCCGGTCGTACTGGTGAGTGACGAACTCCTTCCGACGGACACGGTGGTGATGGACCGAGAGAAGGTGGTGGGCCTGGTGACCGAGGCCGGAACGCCCACTTCTCACGTGGCCATCCTGGCGCGGACGATGGGCATACCGGCTGTGGTCGGTGCGCGCGGTGTCGCCAGCTCGGTCAGAAGCGGTGAGACCCTGATTGCCGACGGCACGAGCGGGACCGTCGTGGCCGGGGCCGGTCCGGACGAGGTCCAGCGGTGGCGGAGCCGGGAGCACGCCCGGCGGGCGTCGGAGAAGCCTCTCCGCTCTCAGGCGCGACTGCCCGCAGTGACCATGGACGGGCACCGGGTGCGCCTCGAGGCGAACATCGGTGTGCCGGCCGACCTCGAGGTTGCCTTGGCCTTCGGAGCCGACGGAGTGGGGCTCTTCCGGACGGAGTTCCTCTTCATGGGGCGGGACTCGCTCCCAGGCGAGGACGAGCAGTTCGAGGTCTACCGGGATTGTCTGACGGCCATGGCCGGGCGGCCCCTGGTGGTCCGCACGCTCGATGCGGGGGGCGACAAGCCGCTTCCCATCCCCGGGCTCGAGGCCGGACCGAACCCCTTCCTGGGCGTGAGAGGTCTACGGCTCTGCCTCGAGAGGCAAGACATGTTCCTTGTTCAGCTCCGGGCCCTCTTGCGGGCGGCCGCGGCCGCGCCCCCCGGCCAGACCCAGTTGCGGGTCATGTTCCCCATGGTCGCCGACCCGGGGGAGGTCGAGGCTGCTCGTCGGCTTCTGGCTCTGGCGGCCGAGCAGCTCGACCGGCAGGGCGTCGCCCGTGGCCCGGTGGCGGTCGGCGTGATGGTCGAGGTGCCCGCAGCGGCGGTCCTGGCCGACCTCCTCATGGAGCAGGTGGATTTCGTAAGCCTTGGGACCAACGACCTGACCCAGTACGTGATGGCCGCCGACCGGACGAACTCCAGGGTGGCTCATCTGGCTGACGCTCTCCACCCCGCCGTGCTCCGCCTGGTCAAGGCCGTGGTCGAGGCCGGGCGGCGGGCCTGCAAACCGGTCGCCGTCTGCGGTGACCTGGCCGGGGATGCCGAGGCTGTCCCGATTCTGGTCGGTCTCGGAGTGGAGGAGCTGAGCATGGCGCCTCCGCTCCTGCCCAGGGTGAAGGCGGCCGTAAGGGCGCTCTCGCGGCCCCGGGCCGAGGAGCTGGCCCGGCGTGCTCTCGGGTGTCGAACGGCGCCCGAGGTGCGGGACATCGTGGCGGCCGAGGCGGGCCCGGCGGCCCGGGACTGAAGGGCGGAAGAGACCCCGGCCTGGTCAAGAGTCAGGGGAGACAGGGGGAGACGTCCTTGTTGGAAAAGCGGATTAAGGTGCGGACCGGGGTGGGCCTGCACGCGCGGCCGGCGGCGCGGCTCGTCGCCGAGGCTGCCAAGCACTCTTGCCGGGTCACGGTGGAATACGGAGGGCGCGTGGCCGACGCCAAGAGCATCCTGCAGGTGCTGGCCCTTGGGGTGAAGGACGGGGAAGAGATTCTTGTGCGGGTCGAAGGGGACGGCGACGCCGAGGTTCTCGAGGCGCTGGCGGCCTGCCTGGACGACTCTGCCGGGACCGAGGGGAACGGCCGGTGCTGCTCTTCCTAAGAACGACCTGGGACACCGTGCTTCACGACCCGATGCCTTCCCGCGGCCGCTGGGTCGGCCCCGCGCCAGTGCTAAGGGCCCGGTGTAGGAACAGGGCGCCGTGAGCCAGAATGTTCCCGAAGAGCCGGGCCCCGGCTGGAGCGTGCGGTTGAAGCCAGGTCCTTGAGCCGCCGTCCGCGAGGCCCGGGGCCCGAGGAACGGAGAGAGGATGCGACCCTCATGGTCCACACCCGGTTCTACTGCGGTGTCGACGGTGGGGCCACCAAGACCTGGGCCGTGGTCGGCGACGGCGAGGGCCGGCTGGTCGGCTTCGGGACGGGCGGACCGGCCAACTACCACCTGGTCGGCCTCGAGGCGGCGATGCAGGCCGTCAGGCGCGCGGTCGACGGGGCCCTCTCCCAGGCCGGGCTGGAGCTCGGGGCGCTGGCCCGGGCCTGCTTCTGCCTGGCCGCCGACGACTCGCCCGAGGACCACGAGAGGATAGGCCGGGCCCTGGCCGCGATGCTTCCCGAGAGCCTGCCCTTCACCTGGGACAACGACTCCTGGGCCGGCCTCCGGGGAGGCACGGACAAGCCGTGGGGGGCGGTGGTCATCGGCGGCACCAGCACCAACTCGGCCGCCAAGGCCCCCGACGGGTCCAGGGCCATCCTGCGGGGCCTGGGCCGCCAGAGCGGCAACCCGGGCGGCTCGGCCGACATCGCCATCGAGGCCGTCTTCTGGGCCCTGCGCATGGACGAGGGCTCGGCCCCCAAGACCCGCCTCCACGGTGAGATCCTGAAGGCCCTCGGCCTTCCCGACTATGACGCCCTCATCAAGGAGCACCGGGAGGGCGGCCTGGCCTTCTCCTACCGGGCCATGGGTGTGGTGACCCCGCTCGTGTTCCGGCTGGCCAGCGAGGGCGACGAGCGGGCCCAGGACGTGCTCATCCGCGTGGGCCGCTGGATGGGGGAGCAGACCGGAGCGGTGATGAGACGGGTCGGCATCGACGGCCTGGAGTCCGACGTGGTCCTGGCCGGCAGTGTCTTCAGGGGCGAGAACCCCCTGCTCATCGACTCTCTCACTCTGCACCTGCACTGCTTCGCCCCGCGGGCCAGGACGCGCCTGCCTCTCTACCACCCGGTCATCGGGGCCTACCTCCTGGCCCTCGAGGCCGACGGCCTGGAGGCCACGCCTGCCCTCTACGAGAAGATAGAGGAGACAAGGGATATCCTGCCCGAGCCCGGCCCGGTCACGCCGGGCGGGCTGGAGTGACCCCGGGCGCACGGAGCCGGGAGGTAGGGGAGGATGACTCGCTTCCGGACCAGAGACCAGGAGTACGAGAACGAGCGCCGGAGCCTGGCCCCCTACGCCTGTTTCTCGGACGAGGCCGCGGACACCCGCCTTCACCCGGACGGACCGGCCGCGGGCGGACGCGAGGCGCCAGAGGCCGCCGCCGGCGTCGACGACCCCCGCACTCCCTACCAGCACGACCGGGACCGCATCCTCCACTCGGTGGCCTTCCGGCGCCTCCAGTACAAGACCCAGGTCTACGTGTTCCACGAGGGCGATTTCTACCGCACCCGCCTCACCCACACCTTGGAGGTGGCCCAGATAGCCAAGGGACTGGCCCAGCTCCTCCGGGTGAACCAGGACCTGGTCGAGGCCATCTCCCTGGCCCACGACGTCGGTCACCCGCCCTTCGGCCACGCGGGCGAAGAAACCCTCGACTGGCTCATGGCCGGTCACGGCGGGTTCGAGCACAACCGTCAGGCCCTCCGGGTGGTGGACGAGCTCGAGACCCGGTACCCCCATTTCCCGGGACTGAACCTCACCCGCGACACGCGCGAGGGCATCGCCAAGCACGCGACCTTCTTCGACACGCCGCGCGAGGTGCCCGAGTTCGCCGTCCACCCCAACCCCAGCCTTGAAGCCCAGCTCTCCGGTCTGGCCGACATGGTCGCCTACTGCACCCACGACATCGAGGACGCCCTCAGGGTGCGGATAGTCCGGAGCGAGGAGATCGCCCGAGAGGTCCCCCTCTGGGCCAGGGCCCTGGAGGACCAGCCGGAGGTCGGGACCTACCTCGGCCGGGCCGAGGGACTCCGGGCGGAGGAGGTGAGGGTGCGGACGGCCGTCCGGAATCTCATCCGCCTCCTCATCCGCGACGCGGCGCAGGCCACGGCCGAGACCCTGGAGAGGATAGAGGCACGGTCGGTCGACGACATACGCCGGCGGGCAGAGCCGGTGGCCTGCTTCAGCCCGGAGGTCAGGCGCGACATGATGAGACTGCAAGAAGTTCCTCATGGAAAGGGTCTACGAGGACCCCCGGGTCCTCCGCATGACCCACAAGGGGCGGATGATCATCGAGCGGCTGTGGGAGGCCTTCACCTCCCCGGGGGACGGTCCCGGGAGGCCCGGGAGGGACCTCCTGCCACGGCAGACCCAGGAACGCCTGGCCGGCGGGGAGGAGTCCCTGGAGCGGGTGGTCTGCGACTTCATCGCCGGCATGACGGACCGCCACGCCATGGACCTCTACAACGTCCTCTACCAGGCCTACGAGCCGTCACTGCACACTTTCTGAAACGAGGGCCCCCGCGGGGCCGCCCCGGCGGAGCCGGCTTCACGGGGGTGAAGAGGAAAGGGGTCAGGGGAACGGGGCAAGGGAGGAGGGGCCCCGGCAGGGCCCCTCCCCCAGCCCTCCGGAAGAGCCGTGAGTCTGCCGTTCAGGTCTTGCTCTTCGGGTCCTCCTTGATGACGATGATGTAGGTCGCGCCTCCGCTCACCTCGCCGCTTACGTTCTGCTCAAAATCCAGGCGATAGACCTCGCCGGGCCGGGCTCCGGCGACGGCTCCCACTCTGAGCTCCAGGCGGGCCAGCTTCCCCGGAGGCACGGCCGGGGTGGTGAAGACGAGGTCGCGGCCGGGCCCGAGCAGGGGCCGGCCCCTCACCGGGCGCCACGTCCGCTCGAGCAGAGCCACCTCGGCCTGAAGCCCGCCCTGCCGGCCGGGAGCCCCGTCGACTGGAGCCTGGCCGACGGGACCGGCCGCTCCGGTAGCCGCATCTCTGGCCGGCGGAGACCCTTGCCCTCCGGAAGACCGGCCCCGGGCCGGGAGGGCGGCTTACCGGGGCGCGGCCCCGCGATCGCCGGGTCGACACCTATCTTCTCGAGTTCCTCCGGGCCGATTCCCCTCAGGCTCACCCGCACCTCGATGGGGGCCCGGGCCCGGGTCAAGTTGGCCGCCGTGAAACGAAGCATCTTCGCTGGTTCGGGTTCGGACGGCCGACGCTGGGGGGCTGGAGCGGGGGGCAGCTCGATGATCCACATGTTCTTCCAGATGATGTTGTTGTCACGGCGGACGTCGAAGGGCCTGACGATGGGGTCGAGGGTGGCCGGGTCGTGATAGTCGTCGCCCGTGTCGAGGATGGCGAAGAGGCAGCAGTGCTCCGGTTCCAGCGGCCCCGGGGTCCACGACACCGGGCCGACGATGACCTCCATGCCCGGACCGGCTGGCGCGTTCAGGGGAGCTGTGCCGATGAGGTGCCAGTCCCAGTGGGGCACGCCGCCGGTGGGGTCGGACCAGTAGACCCGGACCTGGGCGCCGGAGGCGGCCAGGGTGTCGGCGTTGCGCACCCGCACCCGGAGCTGGTCGGGCTGGCCCCGGACCGGGTTCTCGTGGGTGGTGCCGCCGGAGTTGTTGCACCAGAGGTCGGGACTCAGCCAGAAGGCCCCGCAGGGCGGGAAGGGGTTGGTGCTCGCCCAGCCGCCCGGCGAGCTGTCCCACGAGCGGGTCCTGACTGAAGACCGGGTCGCGCAGCACGGCGGCCGTCGCGCGGGCCGTCTCCGGGCGGGCCCCGGTCAGCTCCAGGGCGTAGAGGTAGGCCCCGATGACCACCGGGTCCCGGGGTCTGCCTGCCTCCAGGTGTGCTTCGAGGCGTTCGAGCACGGCCGGCGCCAGGGCGGCCTTGTCCTTGAAGGCCTGGAGGGCCTCGATTCTCTCGTAGGCCTTGCGCAGCACGTAGGCCGAGCTGGCCGCGTAGGCCTCGAGGAGGGTCTCCCGGTCCTCCAAGAGAGCCAAGAGCCTGTTTCTCTCCATGTTCTCCCTCCCGTCCCCGTCCGGTCGCCGGGGCGGCCAGGCCTGCCGGCCCCGGGGCCGTGAGGGGGCTTCGCATGCTGACGACACACGACCCTCGACTCCTCGGGCGAGGAAGCCCGTTCATGCGTTGGCAGGGTTCTACCGCTTTTCCGTCAAAGGCAGGGTCGTCGCGCCGGCACCGACCAACCGCGCGGCGTGAGGCGTACAGATGCGAGGCCGGCCCGTGAGCATGCGTCCCCGGTCGGTCGAGGGAGGGGGAGACTCATGTACCTGATCATCGACTGCGAGACCACCGGACTTCCGAAGCGTCGGTCGGCGCCTGTCACCGACACACACAACTGGCCGCGCGTGGTGCAGGTCGCGTGGATGCTCTACGACGAGTCGGAAGAGCTCAAGGAACGCGCTTCTCACCTTGTTAGACCCAACGGGTTCACGATTCCGCGGGAAGCGCAGCGAGTCCATGGGATTACGACTGAGCGGGCGGAGGTAGAGGGGAGGCCCCTCTCGTTCGTGCTCAAGGAACTGAGCGTTGCGGCCGGTAGGTCCAAGGTCGTGGTGGCCCACAACCTGGACTTCGACTACAGGGTCATATGCGCGGAGTATGTCCATCTCGGCCTCCCTCTGCCGTTCAATGGCAAAGCGCGGGTCTGCACCATGAAGGGCAGCGCGGACTTCTGTCGGATACCCGGCCCGCGCGGCTACAAGTGGCCGAAACTGCCGGAACTCCACCACGCTCTCTTCGGGCGCAGGTGCGAAGAGACTCACGACGCGGC
>DPMO01000236.1 GCA_003541445.1 Clostridiales bacterium
GTCCCGTGCATAGCGGGCTTCGTCGGCGGAGACCACGCGGCGGCGCTCCTGGCGACGGGCCTCGCCGCCTATCCCGGTGTGGCCATGGCCATAGACATCGGGACCAACACCGAGGTCAGCCTGGCCAAGCGGGGGACTGTCACCTGCTGTTCCTGCGCCTCGGGCCCCGCCTTCGAAGGCGGGGGAATAGCCCGGGGGATGCGGGCCGGGCACGGCGCTGTGGAGCGGGTCCGGCTCGAGGAGGGAGAGCTCCGGTACGAGGTCATCGGCGGCGGGGAGCCCCTCGGCTTCTGCGGGTCGGCGGTGGTGGACCTCGTGGCCTGCCTCCGGGAGGCCGGGTCCGTGGACCGGAGCGGGAGGATGCTCGCCGGCCGGCCCCAGGTGGTCGAGACCGGGTCGGGCCTCGAGGTCCGCGTGGGCGGCGTCCCCTTCACCCAGCAGGACCTCCGCCGGCTGCAGCTGGCCAAGGCGGCCGTCCGGACAGGCATCGGGGCCCTCCTCGAGGAGACCGGCACTCGGGTCGAGGAAGTGGAACGGGTCTACGTGGCCGGCTCTTTCGGGGCCGCGGTCGACCCGGCCTCGGCGGTGGCCATCGGCCTCTTCCCGGACATCCCGCTCGACCGGTTCGTCACGGTGGGGAACGCCGCCGTCGCCGGGGCCTGTATCTGTGAGGGGGGGCCTCACCTCCGCCTCGGCTGGCCCGTCGGCTGGGACGGCGAGACGCGGAGCGTGACCGTCCGTATAGACCTGACCGGCTGAGCCGCCCGACGGACGAGGAGGGCACGGTCAGCAGTCGGCGAACGGCAGGGTTCGCGCGGCGGACCCTGCCTATCTGCCTATCTTCTGGCAGGAGTTCCGCATCCTTCCGGCGTAATGTCTCACATCAGGACACAGCTTCAAGCTCGACTCTGCACCGGAAGGAGGTGGACAGGATGTCCAAGCTCATGAGGGTGGATCTCTCGACCCTCACCGTGACCACCCAGGACCTGCCGGCCGAGTACGTCGAGATGGGAGGCCGCTGGCTGACCTCGACCATCGTGGCCCGCGAGGTCGACCCGACCTGCCATCCCCTGGGTCCGAACAACAAACTCGTCTTCGCCCCCGGAATCGTGACCGGCACCGCGGCTCCCTGCTCCGGGCGCATCTCCGTCGGCGGCAAATCCCCGCTCACGATGGGAATCAAGGAGGCCAACGCGGGCACGCCGTTCAGCCAGAAGCTGGCCCGCCTCGGCATCAGGGCCCTCGTGGTCGAGGGTGAGGTCGCCGACCGGAGTAAGCGCTACGTCCTCGAAATCGACAAGGACGGCGGTCGCCTGGTCGAAGCCTCGGACCTGGCCGGAAAGCACATGGGAGACACTTTCGCCGAGTTCGGGAAGAGGTATCCCGGCCACGCCTGGTGCGGGGTCTCGGCGGCCGGTGAGGCCGGGCTCCCGCTCGCCGGGGTGTGCTTCAGCGACGCGGAGAAGCGGCCGAGCCGCTACGCCGGACGGGGCGGCCTGGGCGCGGTGATGGGGCGGAAGGGCCTCAAGGGCATCGTCGTGGACGACTCCGGCGGGCCGGGCGTCGCCGTCAAGGACCGCGACCGGCTCAAGGAAGGGTCGCGCAAGCTGGCCGACGCCCTGCGCCAGCACGACGTCACCAAGCCGGGCGGAGCGCTCAACAGCTTCGGCACCGCCGTCCTCATCAACATCCTCAACGAGGCCGGTGGCCTGCCGACCCGCAACTTCAGCTCGGGCGTTTTCGAGGGCGCTCACAAGATCTCCGGAGAGGCCATCGCCGAGACGGTCGCCAAGCGCGGGGGCAAGGGCATGGTCGGCCACCGCTGCCACGACGGCTGTATCATCCAGTGCTCCAACGTCTACCCGCGGCCAGACGGTGACGAGCACGTCTCGTGTGTCGAGTACGAGTCCGACTGGTCTCTGGGTGCCAATCTCGGTGTCGACGACCTCGACGACATCGCCGAGATGGTCCGCCTGTGCAACGACTACGGGATTGACACAATCGAGGCCGGCGTGACCCTGGGTGTGGCCATGGAGGCGGGCCTCGCCGACTTCGGCGACGGCAAGCGAGCCATCACCCTCCTCCAGGAGATCGGCAGGCTCACGACCCTGGGTCGCATCCTCGGCAACGGAGCGGCCTTCACCGGCCGCGCCTTCGGGGTGACCCGGGTGCCCACGGTCAAGGGCCAGGGCATGCCAGCCTACGAGCCGCGGGCGGTAAAGGGCATCGGGGCGACCTACATGACCTCGCCCATGGGGGCCGACCACACGGCGGGCTACACCATCGCCTCGGAGATTCTCGGCGTGGGCGGGAAGACCGACCCGCTGGCCACAGAGGGGAAGGTGGAGCTCTCCCGCAACTTCCAGACGACCACGGCGTGGATCGACGCCTCCGGCTTCTGCCTCTTCACCGCCTTCGCGCTTATCGACATCCCCAGCGGCTTCGAGGGCGCGCTGGAGGCCTGCAACGGCGTCCTTGGCACCCGGTGGACCATGGACGACGTCACGCGCATCGGCTCGGGAATACTCAAGACCGAGACCGAGTTCAACCGGAAGGCCGGCCTCACCGCGGCCGACGACCGTCCTCCGGAGTTCATGCGGCTCGAGAAGCTCCCGCCGCACGGTCACGTCTACGACCTCACCGACGACGAACTGGACGAGGTCCTCAACTTCTGACGGTCCCCCTGGAGACACGGGAGACATAGAGCGGTTCGGATGCCACGGCTGAAGCGGAAAGCCCCGGGCGTGACCGGTCCGCTCGCGGTCACGCCCGGCGGCCTTCCGGACGGGCGGTCGCCCTGCCGGGGGGTGGTGGAGGTGGTGAGGATGGGTGAACACGAGGTGCTCAAGGTCAGCCGACCCGAGGGCGGCAAGAGGCCGCGCTTTCTCACCGTGACCTTGTCCCTGTACGCCGGACTCGACCGACATCTCTCCTCTCCGGCCGGGGGGCCTCTGACGGTGGAGGTCCAGCAGGGCCTCAGGGTGGCCGACGTCCTCGAGGACCTGCGGGTGCCCCGGGAAGAAGTCAAGGTCGTGATCGTCAACCACCGCCTGACCGGGCTCGACCATGTGCTGGCCGAAGGCGACCGCGTTGCCGTCTTTCCCACCGTGGCGGGAGGGTAGGAGCCGGGGGTAGGCCCGCGCGGGGGCGGGA
>DPMO01000282.1 GCA_003541445.1 Clostridiales bacterium
ATGGAATGGTCTCCCGGCTCCTCGACCAGCCGCATGCCTTCCGGCCGGGCGCAGGGGAGGTCGCCCCGGCCGCACCTTCGCTTCAGCTCCATTGGAGCACCCTCTTCTTCCAGGCGTAGACGAGGCCGATGACAAGGACTCCCAGGAAGATGAGCATCTCGACAAATCCCACGAGACCAATCTCCCGGAACACGACGGCCCACGGATAGAGGAAAACAGCCTCGACGTCGAACACGACGAAGACCAGAGCGAAAATGTAGTACCTGACGCGAAACTTGCCGAGGGTCTGGCCGAACGGGCGCATCCCGCACTCATAGATGGACTGCTTGGGCGTGCTCGGGAGAGCCGGGCGGAAAAGTGAGGCCACACCGAGCCCCACGAACACGAAGACGACCCCGGTCAAGAGGAAGAGGAGAACCTCGAAGTAGTTGCCCACGCTAGGGCCTCCCTGACGACCTTACCTGAAGACACCGACGTACGGCGCCGTGAATGGAAGTCGTCTGTCCGGTGAAAATAGTTTGTTTAGGGTGACACGAGCCATTATAGCCCTGTGCTCAGAAGGGTGTCAAACACGCCGGAGCAGGGTCGGAGCCGCCGGAGAGGCCGACCGCGGCCTCCGGCGGCTCCCTCATGTGACGCCGGGCTACCCGCTCAAGGCGCGGGTCACCCTGCGCTCACGCGCTGGACTTCCACGCCGCCGCACCGGCCCGCGTGCCACCTGTGGATGAAGGCGTTGATGAGGCGGTCGAGCTCACGACTGAGGGCCAGCATCCGGGCGCTGTTCATCTTCTCCCCGGGGTTCGCGTAGGTCCTGTGGAGCTCATGACGCAGGAATTCGATACGGCGCAGGATGGCTTCCATGTCGTCTGTTGCCGAAGACTGCCGTATCTGGTTGCCAGAGCGCCCCAGCCTGCGCACCTCCTTTCCACCCGCATTTCGACAAACACGGTAAAGATTGTAACGCCACCTGTGAAATTTGTCCAGGGCGCTCCGACATGACAGAAAAATCTGATTACGGCACCCCCTCCGCGACACCCCGCGACGTTCGTTTCAGGGGTCCTCACCGACTATCTTTATCTCCGGCTCCAGCATGATGCCCGACCGCTCGAACACGGCTTGTTGGATGCGGCGGATGAGCTCCAGCACGTCACGGGCGGTGGCCTGATCGAGGTTCACGATGAAGCCGACATGTTTCTCTGACACCTGCGCGTCACCCACGCGGAGCCCTTTCAGCCCCGCCTCCTCGATGAGCCTGCCCGCGTAGTGACCCGGCGGCCTCTTGAAGACGCTGCCCGCGCTCGGAAGGTCCAGAGGCTGCCGCTCGCGGCGCCGCCGCGTGAACTCCTCCTCGAGGGCCCGTATCGCCGCCGGGTCGCCGGGCACCAGCTCGAAGCGCGCGCTCAGCACCACCCACCCCTCGTCCTGCACGCGGCTCCGGCGGTAGCCGAAACCCAATCCGGCCGCGGGCACGCGGGCCACCTCGCCCCCGGCGGGGCCCCCGGTCGGACCCCCGCCCGGCTCGCGGGTCCGGAGAATCTCGACCGATTCGAGCACATCGCTCACCGACCGGCCGTAGGCCCCGGCGTTCATCACGACCGCCCCTCCCACGCTCCCGGGGATGCCGACGGCGAACTCAAGGCCCGAAAGCCCCCGGCGGCCGCACTCCCGGGCAAGGTCCGCCAAAGACACGGCCGCTCCCGCCTCGACCCTCCGACCCTCCCATTCCAAGTCGAGGAACGCGCCGTCGAGTCTCACCGCGACCCCCCTGAAGCCGCCGTCCCGAACGAGGAGGTTAGTCCCCCGTCCGAGGATGAGGTAGGGAACCCGGGCCCTCCGGCAGCACCCGAGGACCCCCGCAAGCTCCGACCTGCTCCCCACTGTGACCAGGTAGTCCACGGGTCCGCCGATGCGGAACGAGGTGTGCTCACGCATCGGGGCGTCGCGCTGGATACGTTCGGACGGGACGACCCTCTCGAGACACTCTTGGAGGGGCTTCCCGGCGGTCCGGCTCATCCCATGTCCTCTCCTCTGTCCTCTCCTCGCACTTCCCTGTGTCTCCCCAGCGTCCGCTACCGTCTGACAACCAGAGAACAGGTTTCGACATGCGTCGTCTGTGGGAACATGTCCACAGGCTGCACCTTCTCCGTCCGGTAGCCCCGTGCGGCCAGGACGGCGAGGTCACGGGCGAGGGTCGCCGGGTTGCACGATATGTACACGACCCGCCGGCAGTCCATGTCGGCCAGGGCCTCCAGGACGGCCCTCTCACATCCCTTGCGGGGCGGGTCCAGGATCACCGTGTCCGGCCGGGCACCCCTCCCGGACATCTCCCTCAGGACCCCGGCGGCGTCGCCACAGATGAAGACGGCCTTGTCGATCCCGTTCGAGCGGGCGTTGCCGGTCGCGTCACGCACGGCCTCGGGGTTGGACTCGATGCCGGTGACCTCCTCGAGACCGCTCAGTCTCCGGGCGAGATAGAGGGCCACCGTGCCGACGCCGGAGTAGACGTCCACCGCCCGGCGTGCCCCTTCCGCCATGTCCGCGACCACCCGGTAAACAGTCTCCGCCTGCTCGGGGTTCACCTGGAAGAAGGAAGAGACCGAGACCCTGAACCTGAGGCCGGCCAGGGTATCGTGGATGTGGCCGGGCCCGCTCAGGACGATGTTCCGCAGGCCGAGGATGACGTTCGTCCGGCGCGTGTTCACGTTCTGGACCACCGTGCGGACCTCGGGGACCCTCTTCCTCAGGGCGGCGGCCAGCCGCCTTCCGGCCGGGAGGGTCCTCCGGGCCGTGACGAACACGGCCATCGCCTCGCGCCCGTCGCTGGACACCCTCACCAGGATGTGGCGCAAAAGGCCCCTTCCGCTCTCCTCATCGTAGGCTTCCAAGCCGGACTCCCGCGCCACCTCGACCGCGGCGGCCACGACCTTGTTGCCGAGCGGCCGCTGGAGGAGGCAGGACTCCACCGGCACCACCGTATGGGTCCCGCGTCGATAGAAGCCTGCCACGAGACCCTTCCCCCTGACGGCGGAGACCGGGAACTGCGCCTTGTTCCTGTAACCCAGTCGCCTTGAGGCTCCCAGGCAATCAGCCACGGGGACGTTCTCGAGGTGCCCGATGCGCCGCAAGGCCTCACGGAGTCTCCGGGTCTTCCACCGCAGTTGGGCAGGGTAGGACAGGGCCATGAGCTGACACCCCCCGCAGGCGGCGGCGACGGGGCACGGCGGACGGACCCTGTCGGGGGAGGGACGGACCACGGCGACGAGGTCCGCCAGATAATGGCCCTTCCCCGAAGCCCTACTACGGACGATGCTGGCCCTGACCCTGTCTCCCGGGAGGCCCCCGTCGACGAAGACCACCACACCCTGGAGGCGGCCGACACCTCGGCCCTTGGAGTCGAGGTCTGTGACGTCCAGCTCGACGACAGTGTTCATACCCCCATCTTCTCCACCTGCTGTGGAATCCTTGTGGACTCGGGCCGGACCCGACGCCGCGGCTCGGCCAGAGTCGGCCCTCGGGAATCCCAAACCTTAGGGCAAAGGTGACGCCGCAGTTAGTCCTTGACAAAGGAAGAGACCGAACCGTAGTATACTTCGTAAAGTGCTCGTCCTGCATTGACGACAGGGTTCGACCCGTCTCGCCGGTGCTCCCGGAGCGAGCTGAGGTCGAAGCGGGCACCGACACAGGGAGAGGAGGGAAGGTCTGACCATGCGGAAAGTCCACCCGGTCCTGCTGGTCCTGGCTGGTCTCTGCCTGGCGGCCTACGGCTTCTCTTCCGTGGCGGCAGCGACCTCCAACGCGTCGGTCACAATCACCTTCACCATCCTGCCGGCGGAAGAGCTGACAATCACGCCCTCGTCCATCGACTTCGGAGATGTCGTCCCGGAAACGCCCACGGCGGCCACGGCCGTGACCGTCACCGCCCGGTGCAACCAGACGTACGAGTTGACCTACACGGCCACAGATTTCACCAGCGGGTCCTACACCGTTCCCGTCGGGCGGCTCAGCTACGACGGCGGGACCACTCCTTTCAGCTCGTCCGGGACCATCGCCACCGGCCTGATGGGCGAGAACGTTTTCAACTACCAGTACGTCCTCGAAGTCACGTGGGATGATTATGCCGCCAGCGGCTATTCGGGGAGCGTCACCTACACCCTGACGCCTACACCCTGACCCCCGCATCTTGTGCCTTGGCACACAGCGCGTCCGGCTTCCGGGTCGGCCGGCCCTCCGGCCGACCCGGGCCGCCACACCGGAAGGTCGAGTGAGGATGGGAGGAGGGCGATGAAGCGGGCTAGACGCCGTCTCGCCATGGTCGGTCTGGTGACCGCCGCCTTGACGCTCGCCGTGGCGGCCTCCCCGGCGGCTCCGGCCGCTCTGGCCGAAGACACCCGCCTCCAAGCCGCGGGTCCCGGAAGCACCCTCCACATAGGCCTCTCGCCGGTGAAGACGGCTCACGACCTCCTCCCGGGAGAGACCCTGACCCTCACGGCCGTCTTCACCAACCGCGGGACGGTCCCCGTCCACGCCCGCATCAGATACGCGGACGCGCTCGTGCGGGACTCCTCAAGGTTCGAGTTCCAGGAGCCCGGCGGCGAGTTCTGGTCGGCCGGCTCGTGGCTTTCGGCCGACCCGGAGGAGTTCGTCGTGG
>DPMO01000288.1 GCA_003541445.1 Clostridiales bacterium
GCTCGTACTCGAATGCTCACCTGAGGAGGGCGAGCCACGCCTCGACGTGCCTCTCTCCTTCGAGGCCGACAACCGCCGGTTCGGACTTCGGTACGTGAGATACGAATGGCTGCCGACCGACCGCATCCCGGTGGTGAGGGAGGAAGAGCCGGATGTACCTCTCTAGGCTGATACTGAACCCTAGGAGCAGGGCCGTCTGGCGCGATCTCGCCGACTGCCAGGAGCTCCACCGGACGGTCATGTCCGGCTTTCCGGACAGCGACGACGGTTCGAGCGCGCGGGCGCGGTTCGCCGTCCTCCACCGGGTGGACACCGAGCCCAGGACCGGCCGGCCTGTTCTCTACGTCCAGTCGCGGGTCAAGCCGGATTGGAGCCGCCTTCCCGAGGGCTACCTGGCCGATGTGGGGCCTGAGGTCGAGAACCCGGCCTGCAAGTCGATGGACCGGGCCCTGGAGGCCTTGGCAGAGGGCATGGTCCTGCGCTTCCGCCTGAGGGCCAACCCCACCCGGAAGATAGACACCAAGACGGGCCCGGACGGAAAGCGGCGCCACGGCCGGCGTGTGGAGCTCCGTACCGAGGCTGAGCAAATCGCTTGGCTCGAGCGGAAGGGCAGGGAGGCGGGGTTCGCCCTGGAGTCGGTTCGCACCGTGTCCGATGTCCCCGACGTCATCGTGGCCAGCCGGGCCAAGGTCGGCTTCACCAAGGGGTGCAGGCGTCGCCCGGCTCACAGGGGCGGTGGGGGTGGTGACCGACTTACGTTCGCGTCGGTAGTGATGGAAGGACACCTGAGAGTCACCGACCCTGAGAAGTTCCGAAAGGCTCTCATCAACGGGATAGGGCCGGCGAAAGCCTACGGCTTCGGTCTCCTTTCCATCGCTCCGGCCGGGAGATGAGGGGCCGTGGGCCTTCGCGACCTCCACATACTCCCGAAGTTCCGGGACGGATGGAGCTACCTTTACGTCGAGCACTGCAAAGTGGACCAGGACAACAAGGCCATCGCCGTCCACGATGCGCGCGGCAAGGTTCCCGTGCCGTGCGCCTCCCTTTCTTTGCTGATGCTCGGACCTGGTACGAGTATCACCCACGCTGCCATAAGGACCTTAGCCCAGAACGGTTGCCTGGTGATGTGGACCGGGGAAGAGGGGGTTCGCTTCTACGCCCAGGGGATGGGGGAGACCCGGAAGGCCTACCGCCTCATACACCAGGCTCGGTTGGCTTCCTCGCCTCCCCTGCGCCTGACCGTTGTCCGCCGCCTCTATCAGATGCGATTCGATGAGCCGCTCGACCCTGGCCTCACGTTAAGGGAGATACGCGGGAAGGAGGGTATCCGGGTGCGGCAGGCTTACGCCCTCGCGAGCCGCGAGACGGGAGTGCCTTGGAAGGGACGCAGGTACAAGGGGGGCGACTGGTACTCTGCAGACCCGGTCAACCGGGCCCTCTCTGCGGCCAACAGCTGCCTTTACGGCATCTGCCACGCGGCCATCGTTTCCATGGGATATTCGCCGGCCTTAGGGTTCATCCATACGGGTAGGATGCTCTCGTTCGTCTATGACATTGCCGACCTCTACAAGACGGATATAAGCATCCCGCTAGCCTTCAGAGTGACGGCCGAAGGCGAGGACAGATTGGAGTCTCGCGTCAGGCGGAGATGCCGCGACCTCTTCAAGGAGCGCAATCTGCTCGCGAGAATCGCGTCCGACATAGACCGCGTGCTGGATTTGAGAACCGAAGCCCGCCCAGACTCGGTCGACCCCGACTCGGATCCAGCCCTTCCGGGTGACCTCTGGGACCCCGAGGAGGGCACGGTTGCAGGCGGGGTGAGCTACGGGAAGGCGGACGGGGGAGGGGAACCGGGTGGTGGTGATAATACTTGAGAAGGTGCCGCCCGGGCTCCGTGGAGAGCTCACCAGATGGATGCTGGAACCCAGGACGGGTGTGTTCGTGGGCCGGGTGTCGGCAATGGTGCGGGAGAAACTCTGGGAGTTCATCTGCCAGCATTCAGCTGGCGGCGGGTGTATGATGGTCCATAGCACAAACAATGAACAGGGTTTTGCCATGAGGCTTTTCGGCCCAACGAGGCGCATCATCGAGGACTTCGACGGCCTAACCCTGATTCGCATCCCCGAGTATCAGGAGGAGTAACTACCGTGCGCACTCAACACGGCAACTGGCTCAACAGGCCTACTCGCGGCTAGTCGCCGCCAACATTGGATACTCTTCAGTGTTGTCCCCACGCGCGTGGGGGTGAGCCGAGACCGGCCGCCGGGCGTTCCGTGCGGCGGGCGTTGTCCCCACGCGCGTGGGGGTGAGCCGCTGGAGGACTACTGCCGTCAGCTCCGCGAGTTGTTGTCCCCACGCGCGTGGGGGTGAGCCGCTCGTGACCGGTCGGGACGTGGACGAAGACACGTTGTCCCCACGCGCGTGGGGGTGAGCCGGACCCTGGCACCGTCGAGGTGGATGGGGTGGCGTTGTCCCCACGCGCGTGGGGGTGAGCCGTGGAGATAGGCTTGGACCTGGGCGACGTGCTCGTTGTCCCCACGCGCGTGGGGGTGAGCCGTTGGATCTCGCAATCGTGGACATAGCGTTCGGCGTTGTCCCCACGCGCGTGGGGGTGAGCCGGCGTTGCAGAAACTGCTGGCCAACATCGATGTGTTGTCCCCACGCGCGTGGGGGTGAGCCGCGCCCTCGCCCGGCTCGCCAGGTGGCCCAGGGGTTGTCCCCACGCGCGTGGG
>DPMO01000156.1 GCA_003541445.1 Clostridiales bacterium
GCGCGGGCGGCCATGACCCCGACGACGTTCGGGTCGGCCGGGACCCGAGGCCGCCCGTAGGAGAGAGCGAAGATCGTGTCCCCGTCCCACATGGTGTGCACCGGGCTCACCGCGCGCGCCAGGCCGTCGTGCGCCATCTGGGCCACCTTCCTCGCCTGGCTCTTCGTCAGGGCGGCGTTCGTCGCCACCACCCCGATGGTCGTGTTCGTCCCCAGAGGGGCTGTTCCGCCACCTGCGCCCCGCGTGAGAGCGCCGGCGGTGTCGAGCCAGCCGCCGTTGGCCGGGTCGCGCGCCCCGGCGAGGATGCGCCCGTCGTCCGGGTCCCGGATGTCGCCGAACGGGTTCGCCGCGACGATGGCCCCGACGACGACCTCGCCGCTTGAGCCGACCAGGCTCGCGGACCCCACGCCCGTCTTGGTCGCCTGCCTCTGGCCCAGGAGCTTTCCGGCCGAGGCTCCCGTGCCTGCTCCCACGTTGCCCTGGGCGAGCCTCCCCGGTCCGGCGACGGCCGCCTCACAGGCCTCGTAGCCCATGGCCGCGTCGGGCCGTCGGTCGGCCCGGCCCAGGGCCAGGTCGAACAGGACGGCGGCCGGGACGATGGGCACAGAGGCCACTCCCGTCTGGAAGCCGTGCCCCCGTTCTTCGAGCCACCTCATGACACCCGCGGCGGCGTCGAGGCCGAAGGCGCTCCCGCCGGTCAGAAGCACGGCGTGGACGACGTCGACAAGGTTGACCGGGTCGAGAAGGTCGGTCTCCCGCGTTCCGGGCGCCGAACCCCGGACATCGACCCCGGCCACGGCCCCGTCCGGGCAGAGCACCACCGTGCACCCGGTCAACGCCTCGATGTCCTGCGCGTGGCCCACCATGAGCCCTGGGACGTCCAGGATGTTCCCCAGTGCCGTCATGCCCTTCCCGCGACTCCTCTCCCGAGTCCGGCCCAAGTCCGCACGAACCGTGCGTCATGAGCGGTTGACACCGCGAGGCGACGTTCTTTAAGATAAAGACGCGCTTCGCCTTTTCAAGACCTGGTCGGGGTGTGGCTCAGCTTGGTTAGAGCGCCTGGTTCGGGACCAGGAGGTCGGCGGTTCAAATCCGCCCACTCCGACCATTTCTTATTCGTGTACGAACCCTTTCGCGTGAGGCCGCCGAGATGACACCCGTTCAGCGGGTTATCTTTATGTACAGGGTCTCGCCGAGATTCTTCACGTAGCCGCTCCGCGCCCGGGCGTGGACCCCGGGCAGACGCACCTCCAGGCCGTCCTCGAACTGGGCTCCCAGGCCCAATGAGAACGGGTGCCCGTCTCCCTCGAGATTGAGGGCCCCCTTCACCGGAACGCTCACATGGAAGAGACGGTGCTTCAGGTCCTCGACCACCGGCAGGTCCTTGAACCTGAGGTCGGTCCCGAAGCCCTTGAAGCGGAGACCCCGCTTGTGGATGCGGACGTTCTGGGACACGGTGTCGACGGCGGAAGGGTCCCAGACCATCGTGAAGCGTCCCGAGTCCCACCATGTCTCCTCGGGGATGAGGTCGCTGACGTCGAAGGTGAACCTGGTCCCCTCGGCTCCGAGGAGGCGGGCGAGAAGTCCGTCCCTCCGGCGGCGCTCGTCGAGGCTGAAAGCCCACTCCGTCTCGAGACGGCTCTCGTAGTCGTACTTCTCCTTCAGCCGGTCCAGCTCTCTCTCGTCCCCGGGGTCGCCGAGGAACCTCACCCCGCGCTCCACGACCGAGTCCAGTGTGGCCCCGCGGGCGACCTCCGACTTCCACTTCGGTTCGATATGGTCGGCGAAGAGACCGAGGGCCATCCCGGTCTCGAAAAAACGCCACCAGGCCGCCCCGGCCGCCTTCACGTTGATCTCCCGGAGCCGGGCGAGCCGATTTCCGACAAGCTCCGGGGCGAGCGAGTACGTGTCCCGCCCCGACAGCGTCCGGAAGGCCCGGCTCGGCTCGTACTCGGGCGACCCGGCGCCTATGAGGGCCTTGACTTCGACGTAGCGGGCCAGACCCTCCCTGGCTTCGAGCTGCTGTTCGTAATCGATGACCTCGTCCTCCAGCGGCCCGCGGCGCTCACGGCGGACGAGGCAGAACTCATAGGCCGTCCGCTCAGGCTCCACCCCGCCGCCGGGTGCCGGACCGGTACCCGGGGCCTCGGTCAGGAAATCGCGGAGCGTGTCTGTGAGGAAGTCGTGGAGGATGAGACCCTCCAGGGTCCCCAGGGCGTTGTTGGTCGGGTCCAGTTCGGGGTAGCGGCTGAGCACCCGGAGGTCGGCGGCCTCGAGCCCGAGGGACGCCGCGAAAACGTGGAACAGGTCGTGGACCAGACCCACGGTGAGCGCTTCCGGGGGAGCAACAGTGGAGAAGAAGGACAGCGGCAGAGCCGCGGTCCGGAGACCGCCCGCCTCCACCTCTCTCACGGCGGGAAGGTAGGGCAGCGGCCCCCGGTGGTAATGGAACTCCGCTTCCTCAAGACCCGGTATGGGGATGCGGACCCTCTCGAACTCGTCCGGGGGGTCCGGGTGCTGGAGGAGGAACGCCTCCGAACCGTCATGGTAGAAGATGACCGGGACCCGGGTCACGTCGAACCCCGGCCAAAGATAGTCCCCACCCAGACGGTCGGCCAGGACCCGGACAAGGTGTCTCGCCTCGGCCAGGCACAGGAAGGCCCGGATGTGGGCGGGCCTGAGCTCGACGGCTCGGTCGCGGCGCACACCGGACCCTCCCTTCATCTCACGAACCGCCGGCCGGCGGTCCCGCGCGGCTCTCTCCCGCGGCCTTTCTCACGGCGGGCTCCCGGCGGCGCCGACTATTATAGCACCCGCGGGAGTGACAGACACCGGGACGAAGGCCCGCGCGGGTGCCGCGTGCCGCCGCCACACAGACGGCCGGCCGTGAAGGGAAAAGGGAAGCGGAGCCTGAGATGAGAACTCCCCACGCCGGAAGCCGTTCACGTTCTTCCCGGAGGTGTCCACGCGTGGGTTCCCGAGCTCTCGTCCGCGTGTGCTGGCACGGCGGGCCGTCCTTCAGCCTCGACCTGGCCGGCACGGTCGTCCTCGTCGACCCCGCCTTCTCGAAGCCCGGCGACTATCCCCCCTGGTTCGATGACAAGTGCGTCAACCCGCACGCCCCGACGGTCGAGGAATTCCTCACCGTCCACCGGCCGGACTACGTGTTCATCACCCACGGACACTTCGACCATTTCGACCTCCGGACGGTCGAGAGGCTCGCCGCGGCTCTCCGGGCCCCCATCGTCGGCAGCGAGGCCGTCGTGCGCACCTGCCGCGAGGTCCTCGGCCTGGACGAGGAACGGCTCCTCGCCTGTCCCGAGCCGCGAGACTCCCTGGACCGGGCCTTCGAGGCCCCCGCGGCCCCCGCGGCGGAGGCCTCCCGCCTGTGGGAGGACCTGGCACCCGGCGTGAGGTTCCGCCCGGTGCCCGGCGCCCACTGGTTCACCGGCCCGGAGGGGGACAGGGTGGCGGCCAAGCTCGCCGGGCGGCCCGAGCGCTACGGGGTGATGCCCTGCGGCGGCCCCATGCTGGGGTTCGTCTTCGCCGTCGACACCCCCCGCGGCGGCCGGGAGCTCACGGTGTACGTCAGCGGCGACACGGAGTTCGGGAGCTTCCCGGAGGGGCCCTTCGACGCCGCGGTCGTCTCGTGCGGAGGCATGCTCATGAACCCGTCCACCCGCCGGGTGGAAGGTCCCTTCCTGGACGAGGCGCACCTCGCCCGGGCCGCGTCGGAGACCTTGAAGGCCGGGGTGCTCGTCCCCGTCCACTACGACCACCCGGTCTTCTTGACGCCCTTCGACATCGAGAAGCTGCGGGCCGAGCTCCGGACCTACCCTCGGGCGCCGAGGCTACTCGTACCCACCTACGGCAACTGGGAGACGCTCCTTGCGTAGTGAGGCCGGCTCACCAGCGGGCGCGGTGTTCTTCGGCCCAGCCGACGACCCCCTCGACCCTCAGGCGCCGCCCGTCATGGCCGGCGACGGTCCCTGAGAAGCGGCCAATCATCTGGTGGACCTCCGACTTCAGAAGGAGGAGATCGGTCTTCGCCACCCGCTCGAAGAACGGGATGAACTCGAGTTCGACCCTGTCACTCTCTGAGGTGCGGAGGCGCCACGGCCTCATGAAGTCGGCCGGGTCGTAGGAGAAGACTACCTCCTCGCTCAGCTTGGCGACGCGGCCGTCGACCCAAAGGGCGTTCTCCGTCATCCCGGTGCCGTCGGTCCAACCCGCTCCCAGGTTAACGCCGACCCTGGTCCCGTCTTCGGCCGCACCCGAGAAGCTCGCCCAGTTCCAGCAACTGGAGTAAGGCCAGACCCCCCGGCCGAAGTCGAGGCAGGCGAAGGTCTTCCCCCGCTCAAAGACGATGGTCTCGCCGCCGAGCCGGACTACGCCGGAGGCCGGCAGGCAGTTCTGCTTCGAGGTGAACTGGAACCTGGTCTCGCTCCACGGAACGACCACGTTCAAGGTCTCATGGCCGCGGGGATGCTCCACGCTGAGGTCGGCCTCGAGTGGGACCCCGCCGAAATCCTGACTCGCAACCTCGAGACGGGTCACGGGGCCCGGTTCCCGACGGAAGGAGACTTGGAGCCCGGACCGGTCGAAGGCGATGTCACCCTCCACCGTGTCCGGAAGGTCGCAGCCCCAGCCGAAGGGCACGGCCACGGTCTTCTCGGTGAAGGCTTTGCTGTCGAAGTGCAGGTAGTAGACGAAGGCCAGGCCAAGGTAGTCGATGTCCGACACCGTCGCCGAGAACAGGTGGGTGTCGCTCGTCACACACCAGTAGTTCCACTTCTTCTTACGCATCGGGTAGCCAGCGAGGCTGCAGGTGTGGAGGGGACGCCGCGACCACCCGACCGCCGATGGATTGAGACGCCCTCGGTCGTCGCAGAGACGAACCGGTTGCGTCAGCTCCCGCTCCCTGTAAGCCACCTCAACCGACACCTCCCGCGGCCCCTACCGCAGCACCGTGGAGGCGATGATGAGGCGCATTATCTCCGAGGTCCCCTCGTATATCTCGGTGATCTTCGCGTCCCGCATCAACCTCTCGACCCCGTACTCCCGCATGTAGCCGTAGCCCCCGTGGATCTGGACGGCCTTCGTCGTATGCCGCATGGCCGTCTCCGCGCACTTCAGCTTGGCCATGGCTATCTCCGCCGAGTGCCGGCCCGGCTGGTGGTAGAGCTCCGCCGCCCGGTAGAGGAGCAGGCGGGCCGCCTCGATGTCGGTGGCCATGTCGGCGATCATCCACTGGATGGCCTGGAGCTGAGCGATGGGCTTGCCGAACTGGACCCGGCTCTTGGCGTGGGCCACCGACGCCTCGTAGGCCGCCTGGGCGATGCCGAGGGCCTGCGCGCCGATGCCGAGCCTCCCCGCGTCAAGGGCGGACAGGGCAATCTTGAAACCCTCGCCCTCCTGTCCGAGGCGGTTCTCCACGGGGACCTCGACCCCGTCAAGGAAGACGTCGGTGGTGGCCGACCCCTTGATGCCCATCTTGTCCTCGGGCTTGCCGAAGGTGAGGCCCTTGGTCCCCTTCTCGACGATGAAGCAGGTGATGCCCCGGGTGCCCTTCTCCCTGTCGGTGAGGGCGAAGACGAGGTAGAGGTCTGCCACGCCCCCGTTGGTGATGAAGCACTTCTGGCCGTCGAGGACGTAGCGGTCGCCCTTCAGGACGGCGGTGCTCTTCAGCCCTCCCGCGTCGGACCCGGCCTCCGGCTCCGTGAGACAGAAGGCCCCCAGCTTCTTCCCTGAAGCCAGGTCAGGGAGGTACCTCCTCTTCTGGTCCTCGGTCCCGAACCTCGCCACGGTCTCGGAATGCAGGGTGTTGTGGACCTCGAAGATGACGGCCGTCGTCGCGCAGCACCGCGCGATCTCCTCGACGCAGATGGTGTGGGAGAGCATGTCGAGCCCGGCCCCGCCGTACTCCTCGGGCAGATTCATCCCGATGAACCCGGCCTCGGCCAGGCGTTCGAGGTTCTCGGCCGGGAACTCGTGCGTCTCGTCCCAGTAGGCGGCCTTGGGTTTGAAATGCTTCTCCGCCAGCTCCCTGATCCGCCGCCGGATGGCCTCGTGCTCCTCACTAGGTGAGAACAGCATCAGGACTTCCTCCCTTTCCCTCTCCTTGCACCTGTCCCCGGAGGTCCCCGCTCTCGGCCTCGGGTCGGAGCCGCCCGGGACCTCCCCCACCGGACCGCCGCCTGCAGCCTCGGCCGCGCCCGGAGCCCCCTAGGACCACGACCGGGCGCAGGCCAGGAACTCGGCGACCAGCTTGTCGGCGGCCGTCCTGGGGTCAATCCTGCGGGCCGCGACCTGCGCCAGGGCCTCCTTCCAGGCGCCCGCCGTCTCCGCCCAGGCCTGGGCCTTCTGGCCGGCAAGGTCACGGATGAGGCCCGTCACTTCCGCG
>DPMO01000153.1 GCA_003541445.1 Clostridiales bacterium
CCGGGGCCCCGGCGCGGGCCCGGAGACGCCCCCGGTGCCGCCGGAAGACAGGCCGCCCCACGCCGGCCCGGGGCCGGACCATGGTGCACATCGATGTGAAGCAGGGTGGATCACGTCCCGGAGAAGGAGTGGTGGGGCAGGGCGGGTCTTATGTAAACCTACCCCTCTGATTATACACCGTCTCCCGAGCCCGGTGGGTCAGCCGCCGCGGGGGTAGTAGTCGACGGGGTTCACGGATTTGCCGTTCACGCGTATCTCGAGGTGAAGGTGGGCTCCTGTGCTGCGACCGGTGCTCCCCACCCGCCCTATCTCCTGGCCCTGGCTCACCCTTTGTCCGACCGACACCCCCAGGGTCGAGAGGTGCGCGTAGAGCGACTCTACCCCTCCCCCGTGGTCGATGATGACCGTGCGGCCGTAGCCTCCGCGCCAGCCGACGAAGGTGACGGTGCCGCTCGCGGTGGCCAGGACCGGGGTGCCGTAGGGGGCCCCGATGTCCAGCCCGTGATGGAACCCGCTGTAGCGCCAGCCGTACCACGACGTTATGGGGCCGACGACCGGGAAGACCCAGCCGCCGTTGGTCTTCGGCCACTGCTTGGTCCCGAGGACGAAGACTTGTGGCACGGGGTCGGAGAGCCGCTTCTCGGAGACGACGGAGCGGGAGACCTCCTCGCCGTTCAGTCGCCGTATCCTCACCGTGACCTCATCGCGGCCGTAGACACCGGCGCGCTGGACATGGCTCTCCCACGGCCAGAGCTCGGGGTCGGTGCGCCGCTGGACGGAGAAGGGCACGTACCTGATGAAGGTGTGGAGCTCCACGCTCTCAAGGTTGACGTAAGGGTCGGGGACGATGAGGTTTATCCTGTCACCCACCCTGATGCGGTCGGGGTCGGTGATGTGGGGATTGGCCTTCTGCAGGTCGGCCACGGTCAGGGAGTTGTCACTGGCTATCGTCCAGAGACTCTCCCCGCGCGCCACGACGTGGACCTCCAGGCGGTCGGTACCGCGGCGGAGGATGTCCTTGGCGCGTCCGACATCCACGACCTTGTCGACAGTGGCCGTCGTGCGGCGGCAGGAGACCTCCTCGAGGACGGTGATCCTCTCGACGACGGTGTTCCCTTTGGCCAGGAGCGAATCCCGGTGGTCTCGGACCAGCTCCTCGATGACCCGCCGGGCCTCGGCTTCGCTCCGGAGGAAGACCACCTCGGCGCCGTCGACAGTCACGGCCCAGGCCTCGGAGACGAAGGTGAGCGCTCCTCGGCAGGCCTCGAGGAGAGCGGCCCCTGTGAGCACCTCGTGGTCGGGCCGCGGACGGGTCCTCGTGAGGGACACCTCGGACTGGAGGACGACGGCGAGACCGGTCTCCTCCTCGGCCCGGGTCAGGGCCTCCTGGACCGCCTGGTTCCACTCCTCCCTCGAAGCGGCGTATCCGAGGAAGGTCCCGTCCACCTCCACGGCGTAGACGAACTGCCTGTCGTACGCCTCCCAACCCAAGGCGGCCATGACGGACCCGAAGAGGACGACGAAAGCGATGACCAGCGCCCGCGTGGCGGGCGCCGGACCTGTGGACGTGCGCGGCATGACTCCTCCTGCCCCATATTCAGGTGCGGCTGGAAGGCCTCTATTCGGCGGACGCGGCCGCCGTCCCTCCTGTCAATGGTTCCCTGGAGGGCTCCCGGCCCCGACGGGGGAATTCCCGCCGTCGTCATCCGAGGCCCGAGAGCATGAACCCGGAGGAGGCTGAAGGAATTTGGGCCGCCTCGTGCCGATCGTCGTCCTCGTCCTCGTCCTGGCCTCTGTAGCCCTCACCGGGACCGGCGTGCCGCTCCTCATCACGACCGACGCCGAGACCCAGGCCTTCTTCACCCCCGTGGGCGGCGGCGAGCCGTTGGAAGGACTCCTCCCGGGGAGACCCGGGGTGGAACTCACCTCTCCGACCGCCCTCCCCGGCAGGCACGGGCGTCTCGGAGACCCGGTGCAACGGTCCGGGGCCCCGGGCCCGCTCACCGCGGAGGAACCCCGGACGTCCACCGGCTCCCGGACATCCCCCGTCCGACTCTCCGCCGGGGCCGACGCCGAGCCGCGCCCGCGCGTCTTCACCTACACGGTGAGGAGCGGGGACACCCTCTGGGACATCGCTCAGGAGCACGGCATCACCGTCACCACCATCATGGGGGCGAACCCCGACCTGGTGCCGAGCCGCCTCCAGGTGGGTCAGGAGATAAGGCTCCTGTCGGTCGACGGAGTGCTCCACACCGTCCAGCCGGGAGACACCGTCTCGGCCCTCGCCGAGGAATACGGGGTCGAACCGGAGGTCATCGTCCAGGCCAACGGCCTGGCCGACCCGGAAGCCCTCCAGCCCGGCACCAAGGTCATCATCCCGGGGGCCACCCCGACCATCGTCCGCACGGTGATTGTCGGCGGGCGGGCGGTGACCATCTACGGGGAGTACCGCTGGCCGGTGCCCGGTCCGGTGACTTCCTACTACGGTCCACGGTGGGGCAGGTTCCACCACGGCA
>DPMO01000126.1 GCA_003541445.1 Clostridiales bacterium
CGAGGTCCACGTTGTCCACGGCGTAGACGGCCGTTCCCAGCCAGTAGACCTTGTTCAGGCGCTCGGCCCTGAGGATGGGGTCCTGCCGGACGGCGGCCGAGCACCTCCAGGATGTCGTCCAACCTCGGGCTCCCTCCCTTATCCGACCGCCGGACCTTCCTCCGACCGGCTTGTGGCGGTCCCCTCGGGGCCGGCCGCGGCCCGGGGTCAGGCTCCGGCCCCGGGTCGGCCGCGGTCCCGCGCTTGTGGTCTTACGTATCTGCGGGTTTAGAGCCTGGGTGAGGGTTCACCTCTGGATGAAGTTGCCCGGCAGGCGCAGTTTCTTGCCGGACGCTGCCGGGCGCGGGCAGTCGAGGTCCGCCTCGAGGAGGCGGGCCTTTCCAGAACTCGCATATCGTTTCCCGGAGCCGGTCCCGCCGGGCGGTCGCGCCGGGTCAGGACGGGCCGGCGCCTCCCAGCTCCTCCACCGCCGCGAGCAGCATCTCCAGTGGCGGCATGTCCGGGCGTGAGGCGTGGAGGCGCCGGTACACGGTGTCGAACTCCTCCGTCCGGTAGTCTCTGCCCATATCGTACAGCACGGGGGCTCCGAGGACCAGGGAGTTGTAGAACCGGCAGAGGTTCTCCCAGCCGCGGTAGACGAGGTCGAAGTCGTAGACCGGCCCGCCTTTGCCGCGGAGGCGCACTCTTCCCTCGGCATCAGGCCAGGTGAAGGCCTTGATGACGTCGATGAGGAGATGCGTCCCGGTCTCATGGCTTATGAACTGGGTCATCTTGTCGAAGTCCTGGTAGGGGTAGAAGGCGTTCCGGTCGTAGCCCAGCGAGTTGGCGTCCGGGCCGTTCTTGGTCGCGCTGACGAGGACGATCTGGTAGCGCGGGGCCCTGAACTCCAGGCCGGTGAAACGTTCCCAGGCTCCGATGACGTCGCGCCCGGCGAAGTGGCGGTCAAGGCGGGAGGCCACCTCCTCCATCCCCGGCCTCTCGGCTGGCCAGACCTCGGCCTCGTAGGTCGGGAAGTTCCTCGCGAACAGACGCCCGAGCCGGGCGATGATGTCCCGGAAGGCGGCGCCCTCGGCCAGCCACCGCTCATCGACCTGCTCGAGCCAGTCCTCACGGAGCCGCCTCAACGGGGCCCGGTAGCGGCCGAGGAACGTTTCCGGCTCGCCGGCCAAAGCCCGCTCGAGCCGCTCGAAGTACTCCCGGATGGCCGCCGCCGAATCGAGGTTGAGGTAGGAGGGGAGGAAGATGACGGGCAGGACCAGGGGGCCGGCGCGGCCGTCCCCGAAGGTCAGAAGGTCCCGGAGCTCCGCGAGGAGAGTCCGGTCCTCGGCTGTCACCGTGTGCCGGTACCGCTCACCGTACTCGCTCTCGAACCCCACTCCGGCAACGGCCATGAGGTGGAAGGCGTAGTTGGGCCCCTTCTCGACGACAGCTTCTATCGGTTTCACCCGGCTTCAGTCACTCCTATCCTTCCTTCGGTCCTTCCTTCGGTGGGTCGGCTGTCAAGCGCCACCGACCGGAGTCCTCGTCACCCGAAACCCGAACACCGACAATCTGCGCGTCTACCCAGACACCGGCGACCTGGGCCTCCGTCACGGGGTCACTCTCCCAACAGTCCCTCGGCCTCGAGGTTCCGGACGAGCTCCAGCCCTGCCGCCGAGCCCTCCGCGAAGAAGACGGCCGGCTGTCCGATGGGGGCGGACACGGTCACCGTCAGCCCCCCGTCACCATCGGTCGACCCGTAGACTTCCCCCGTCCAGAGGTGGACCCAGCGCCCCCGCGGGAGGTAGACCTCTACTTCCCCGCGGCCCGGGTCGAGGACCGGGGCCACCAGGAGCTCCGAGCCGACCAGGAACTCCTCGTAAGAGATGCCGTAGACGTTCGGGTCGTCCGGATAGTGGACGAAGAGGTGGCGCACGACAGGGAGTCCCGTCTCGGCCGCCTCGGCCACCAGGCGCTTGCGGTAGGAGACCCACGCCCTGTAGACCCGGGCCATCCGGTCGAACTGGGCCATCGTCTCCTCGTCCGTGTAGAACTGGACGTTGTCCTCCGGCCGGTTGCCTTCGTGCGTCCGGTAGACGACGGTGAAGGCGCTGAGTTCCATCCACCTCATCAGGAGCTCCTTGGACCGGTGGTAGTTCCTGATGGGATTGGTCACGGCCGTGTAGCCGCCGATGTCGGTGTGGTTGAAGGCGAAGCCCGAGAGCCCGCTCGAGAGGAGGGCCGTCACGGCCGACTTGATGCCGTCGAACCGGTCCCAGCTCACGAGCTGGTCGCCCGTCCAGAAGAGGGTGGCGTAGCGCGGGCTGCGCGTGAAGCCCGAGCGCATGAAGAATACGTATTCTCTCCCTCCCTCGGTGTCGTCCGCTGCCTCCACCTCCTCGACCACCTCCCGGTTGAGCCTGGCCCAGAGTTCCGGGTAGAGGTTGTGGAGGCGGGCGGCGGACTCTCCGGAGTGGAGGACGGCGTCATAGGGGAGGGCCTCGCCGAAGTCGGCCATCCAGCCGCCGGCTCCCACGCCCACGACCCTCTCCCGGATGACCTTCTTCATCCACTCCCAGGCGGCCGGGTCGGTGAGGTCGAGGAGCCCGGCCCAAAAGTCGGTGTTCCGGATGAGGTAGGGCCGGCCGTCGGCCTTCTCGACGAGGAGGCCGAGGGCGAGCGCCTCCTCGAAGAGGTTGCGCTCGACGCCGGGTTTCTCCGAGACGTCGGACAGGAAGGGGCTGACATAGGTCATGATCCTGATGCCCCGGGCGCGGAGGTCGTCCACCAGCTCCTCCCAGCCCGGGTAGTGGTCCTCGTCGAGCTCCCAGTTCCACCAGAGCTGCCTGCCGAAGCTGGTCACCCGCTGGCCCACCCAGTCCTGGAGCCAGAAGGCGGCGACGGGCGTGCCCCGGGCCTCGAGGTCGGCGAGGACCTCGCGGACCCTTGCCGTGCCGCCCTGCATCCCAACCACGGCTCCTTCGAGTATCCAGTCGGGGAGGGGACGCATCCGCCCGGCGTACTCGGTGTACTCGCGGATGAGGTCGGGCGGGGTCTCTCCATGGAGGATGCGGCCGGCCATGGTGTTCGAGAAGAGACGGACCTGGACCCGGTCGGGCTTTCTGAGGTCGAAGACCATGTACTCCGAGTTCTCAAAGAAGAGCGAGCGCAGGCGGGAAGTGATGTAATGGGGCACAGCGGCGTAGGTGGTGTGCCAGGCTCCGCCGGCGCCGGCGGTGAGGTCGGCGCCGAGGGTTATCGGCTGGGCTCCGCGTCCTATGCC
>DPMO01000137.1 GCA_003541445.1 Clostridiales bacterium
CCCATCACCCCCTTCCTCGACAGGGTGAGACAGCTCTACGAGGAGAAGGGGGTCTCCACGGTCCTGGTCGTCGGCGGCTCGGGAGACTACTTCGATGTCGCCGACACCGTGGTCATGATGGACAACTACCTCCCGCGAGACGTCACGCGGCGGGCGAAGGAGATCGCCGGGAGGTTCGGTCGCGAGCGCCGGACGGAGGCCGCCGGCCCTTTCGGAGAGGTGACCCCGCGCTGCCCCGTCGGCTCGAGCCTGGACCCCAGGCGGGGCCGCGGGGACAAGGTGAAGATAGCCGTCCGGGACCTCGACACCATAACCTTCGGCCGTGAGGAGATCGACCTCTCGGCGGTCGAACAGCTCGTCGACCCGAGCCAGACCCGGGCCGTCGCGGACGCGCTCCACTACGCCGCCCGGCGCTACTTCGACGGCCGGACGACCCTGCGCGAGGCCCTGGAGCGGGTGATGGCCGACATCCGGAGCCGGGGGCTCGGCGTCATCTCCCCCTTCGCCGGCCGGGACGGCGAGGGCCACCCGGGTGACTACGCCCTGCCCAGGGTCTTCGAGCTCGGCGCGGCGGTCAACCGCCTGCGGACTCTCCGGGTCGTGCAGCGTCCGGGACCCGAGCCTACCGCCGGCCCTCTCCGGACTCCAGGGCGGCCCTCACGGCCTCGCGGCAGTGGAGGATGAGGGGGTCGAGGAGAGGCACCGGGGCTGAACCCGAGCCCTCGGAGAAGAGATGAGGCAGCTCGGTGCAGCCGAGGATGACGGCCCGGGCCCCGCGGGCGGCGAGGGTCTCGATGATGCGCCGCGCCTCCGCCTTGGACGACGGCAGGACCTTCTCCTTGGACAGCTCCTCGTAGATGATGCGGTGGACCTCCGCCCGGTCATCCCGGTCCGGGACGAGCACCCGGAGGCCGAACTCCTTCTCGAGCCGCTGCCGGTAGAAGGGGTGTTCCATGGTGAACCTCGTCCCCAGGAGGCCGACCGTCCCAAGGTCCTCCTCGACAGCCGCGCGCCCGACGGCATCGACGATGTGGACGAAGGAGAGGCCCGTCTCCGCCACCACGCGGTCGTAGACGAGGTGGAGCGTGTTGGCGCAGATGACGAAGACCTGGGCCCCGGCCGCATCGAGCGCCCGGGCGCCGGCGATGATGAGGTCGCCCACTCTTTCCCAGTCCTCCGCATGCTGGGCTTCGGCCATCTCCGCGAAATCGAGGCTCCACAGGGCCAGGCGGGCCGAGTGAAGACCGCCCAGCCGCTCCGCGACGAGCCTGTTGATGTGCCGGTAGTAATCCACGGTGGAGACCCAGGTGACCCCACCTATGAGGCCGATGACCTTCATGACGTTCACCTCGCGTCGACGGGCGGGAGGCCCGCCCCGGTCTCGGAGGCTTGGGCGGCTCTGCCGCCCCGTCTGCGGCCTGCCGGCCGCCAGCCGAGGTCCCGGGCCTGGATGGCGACGACCCCGGCGAGGACGGCGGCCGCGCCGAGCCACTGTGCGGCTACCAGGCGCTCTCCGAGGAACAGCCAGGCCAGGACCGCGCCGGCGACCGGCTCTATCCCGGCCGCCAGGCTGGCCCGGGTGGCTTCGATATGGGTGAGGGCCATGATGAAGAGGCCGTGGGCGGCCAGGGCCGGAACGAGGGCCGCGAGGAGGATGCCGACCCACACCTCGCCGGGTACGGCTCGGACCGTATCCAGCCGCCCGAGGAGGGCCGCGCCGAGGAAAAGGGTGCCGAACCCCAATCCCCAAAGGACGACGGTCCATGAGCTGTAGCGCCTGACCGCCCTTTTCCCTAGGATGCTCGCCGCGGCCATGCCGAGAGCGGCGGCGAAACCTGCGGCTATCCCCGCCGGGCTGTACCCGAGCGCCCCGGGGCTCCAGCCCCCGGCCACGAGGAAGCTCCCGAACAGGACGCAGACGAGGGCGAGGACCTTGTGCCGGTCGAGCCGCTCGCCCAGGAACAGCCGCCCCAGCCCGGCGACGAAAGCCGGATAGGTGTACATGAGGATGACGGCCGTCGTACCCGTGGTGTACTTGATGGCCAGGAAGTAGAAGGCGAAGTTGGCCGCCTGGCAGAGGCCGTAGCCCAGGAAAAGGGGCAGGTCGCGCCGCTCGAACGAGAGGAGGCGGCGGTCGACGACGGCCAGGACCCCGGCGAGGATGACGAAAGCCGTGGCCAGTCTGAGGGTGACGATGGTGAGGGGGTCCACGTCGGTCGCGGCGAGGAGCCGGCCGATGACGACGAAGGAGGCCCACGAGCATCCGGCCAGCACAGCCAGCAGGTAGCCAAGGGTCCGAGGGCTCTTGTGTGCAGGCGCCTGTGTGGACATCTCGACGTCTCGAGCCTCCGCTTCACTCATTCCCCCGCTTCGCCGGAGTCCCTTCCTGCGCGTCTTGAGGCTTCGTGCGGCTGCGGCGCGGGCAAGATACCGGTACGACCCACCCCGACGGCTCCGGCCCGCCTCGCGTGGGCGGGCCCGACCGGGATGGACGAAACGGAGGTCTGCCCCGTGGAGTGCCCCACCATCGTAGCCGTCACCCTCGATGACCGCCTGGACGGTGCACGTCCAGTGCAGGACGTGCTCACGCGGTTCGGGTCGGTCATCAGGGTCCGTCTGGGTATCCACACCCCCGACCGTCCGAACGAGCAGGGGCTCATCCTCCTGCAGTTGTGCTGTGAAGACGCGGAAACCCGCGAGCTCCTGGATTCCCTCAACGCCATAAGCGGGGTCCGCGCGCAGGCGATGAAGATCGGACCTGCGGCAAGCACCTGACCGTCCGGCCGCGAGCCGCCCGGCACCCAGCGTCCGACCGCGGCCCGGCCCTGGTTCCCCGACCAGGCACAGGTGTCGGGCTACCCGTGGCCGCCGATGCGGCGCCAGGCGTTCGTGTGCTACAATCTGGCCGGACGGGCGGAGGTGGTCGACGTGGCCGCCCTTCTCACACCGGGTGAGAGACAGCGCTACGCCCAGGGGTGGAGCAGGCGCCGGAAGGCCCGGAAGGCGGCTCTTGACCGGGCCAGGGAAGAAGCCCTGCGCAGGGTTCAGGCCGCCGTACGTATGGCCAGGGAGAAGTACGGTATCAGTCGCGCCGTACTGTTCGGTTCGCTTGCCTGCGGCACTTTTGACGAGGGCTCTGATGTGGACCTCTGCGTGGAGGGCCTTGATGACCAGGAACTGTACTACCCTCTCTACGCAGACTTGGAGAGAGAACTCCTGCCCCTGCGGCTTCACCTCGTGCTCTGGGAAGATCTCGCCGGCGACCCGACCGGAGGAGAGGAACTGCGGCGGGAAATCGAGGCCAAGGGGGTGCCGCTGTGACCTCTCATCAGATCGACGTGATATGGGCCCGCGCGGCCAAGCACCTGGAAGCCATCTGCAAAGTGGTTGACCAGCTGAAGGACCTCACTTCCTCCCGAGATGTCCCTGCCTCAGAACATGATATCCGGGCCGCAGCCAGCTACTTGGATGACTTCTACTCGGCCGCTGAAGCGCTCTTCAAGATAATAGCCTCGTCCCTTGACGGTTCGGTGCCCAAGGGGGAAGGCTGGCACGCCGCCCTTCTCGACCAGGTTGCCCACGAGGTAGAAGGACTACGCCCAGCCGTCATCAGTGATGAAGTCTACCGCCGGCTCAACGACTACCGCTCGTTCAGACATGTCGGGCGTCATGCCTACGGCTACGAGCTCCGGTGGGAGAAGATGAAGCGATTGGTGGACGAACTGCCCTCTGTAGCTTCGCGCTTGAAGGAAGAGCTCGACACCTTTCGCCTCAAGATCACCGAAATCGAGAGCAGCCTCTGAGGTCGGCGCCACGTTCGGCGCCTCAGACTCGCTCGACCAGCCCCGCCAGAAGGGCGGCCCGAAGAGGCAGGGTGGCCAGGTCCACGTGCTCGTGTTCGGCGTGGGCCCCGTCACCCGCCGCCCCCAGGCCGTCGAGGGTGGGAACGCCCAGGGCCGAGGTGATGTTCCCGTCGCTGGCCCCGCCGGTGCCGCTCTCCGGGAGGTCGAAGCCCAGCTCGGCGGCCACCTCCCGGGCCTTGGCGTAGAGGGCCAGGGTGCCCTCGTTCCTCTCCATGGGCAGGCGCCCGACGCCGCCCGAGACCTCGAGCCCGGCTCCGGGAAGGACAGGCCGCAGGCCTAAGATGACCTCCTGGATGCGGTCGGCCTCCTCTCGGGTCATGACCCTCACGTCGACCTCGGCCCAGGCCCTCTCGGCGACCACGTTGGGCCTGGTCCCGCCCCCGATGACCCCGACGTTGACCGTGGTCCCGGTCTCGAGGTCGGTCAGCTCATGGAGGCGCAGGACCTGGCGGGCGAGCTCCTCGACGGCGCTCACGCCCTTCTCCGGCTCGGCCCCGGCGTGGGCCGCCCGGCCCCGGACCTCGACCCGGAAGCGACCGACGCCCTTGCGCCAGGTCTTGACCGCCCCGTCGGGAAGGGCCGGCTCGAGCACCAGCACGGCCGCACTCCGCCGGGCCTCGGCCTCGATGACCGCCTCGGACGTCCGACTGCCCACCTCCTCGTCCGTGTTCACGAGCAAGGTGACCGGCCGCGGCGGGCGCCGCCCGCAGGCGGCCAGGGCCCTGAGGGCCCACAGGGCCACGACCAGGCCGGCCTTCATGTCGTAGGCGCCGGGGCCGTAGGCCTTCCCGTCCTCCACCCGGAAGGGCCGCTCGGCCAGGGTGCCGACGGGCCAGACGGTATCGATATGGCCGAGGAGCAGGACCTGGCGGCCGTCCGGCTCTGGGCCGGGTCCGCCGGCCGCGGACCGGGGCTCCCCGCTTCTCAGGACGCTTGGAAAGCGCACCAGAAGATGGGCGGCGGCCGTCGGGGGCTCCGGGGCCGCAGTGCCGCCTCCACCCGGCCCGGGGGCGCCCGGGGGGACCCGCTCCAGGGTCACCCCGAGGTCGGGCCACGACCCTCCCCCGCCACCGGCGAACTTGGCCGCGAGAACCTCCACGGCGCGGTCGAGAGCGGCCAGGTCGTCACTCGGCGACTCCACCTTCACGAGGTCCTCGAGGTCTGCCAGCATGTCGGCGGCGTGGCGGGACAGGTAGTCCGGGAGCTCACGGGCGTCGGTCCCGGCCCGCCCTTCAGTCTCAGTCCTTGCCATCGGGCATGGTCACCTCTCTCACGGTCGCGGCCCCATCGGGCCCGGGACGGTTTCTTGTCCTCCCGGTCCTTCTTCTCCTCCCCGGCCGGCCCGGCCGAGCAGGTCCTGCCTCCTCTATCCTTTCCCGGACCCGGGGGTCGTCGAGAGGGCTCACGAAGCAGGAAGCCCCAGCTCCTGGTGGAAGGGAACGTCGGGCCGGCCCGCCGGGTCGATTGTAGCCGTGCGAACCAGGCCGGGCCGTGGAGGTCCTGGGGAGGTGCCGGCCGTGTTTCGCGTCCTGTCGGACTTCGCGCCGGCCCTGTCGAATCGAGAGCTGACCCTCCCGGCGGCGGGCGCGCCTGCCCGCGATTGGTGGGACAGCCTCGACGCGGGGCCGCGTCTCCTCTTCTACGTCGTGGTCCTCCTTGTCGGCATGGTCGTCCTGGCCGCCGTCATCCAGGCCCTGGACAGGGCCAATCCCCGGAAGTGTCCCCGGTGCGGAGCCGTCCTCGACCAGGAGGAGGTCAGGGCGACCGGGGTCAGCTTCGACCGGACGGAGCACGACCTCATACAGTGGACGTGCCGGGAATGTGGTTGGAGGGAGCAGAGGACACGGGGCGCGGCCCACCGGAAGTACTACGGACCCTGGTAGGGCTGGAAACCGGCCTCCGGCTGGATTGCTACCCCTTCGCCGCGGACATCATCAAGGTGAGCGAGGAGGAGTGAGGGTGTCCCGGAGGGGCACCCGCCGCGTGGGGTGTTGCGCGATGATGAAGGAGCGATATCCCTGGAGTCTCCTGGCCGTGACCCTGCTCGGCGGGGTCGTGCTGGCCGCGGTGGCCGTGCACCTGGCCTGGGTGCCTCTGCCCTTCATGGTCGAGATGCAGAGGAACGAACTCCTGCGGCCGGCGGGAGCCCTGGTCTGGCCGGCCGTCTTCCTTCCCTGGCTCCTGCTGGTGCCCCGCCGTCACCGCTGGTGGCTCGTCTGGTTGGCTTCCCCGCTCGGTTTCACTCTCCAGGGACAGCCCTTCGTCTTCCTGGTGGATCTCGTCCCGAGGCTGAACCGCCCCCTCGTGCCCTGGGTGCTGCTGGGCGGCCTGACCGGCCTGCTCCAGGTGGCCTTGGCGGGCGGTCGGGGCCGGGCGCCCGCCGGCGCTGGCGCTCGTTGGGTCCCTCCGGCGGCCCTGGTCGTCGGAGCGGCGGCCCTCGCCATGGCCTGGGTGCCGGTGACCCGGGCCATGGCCGTGGGGCCGGGCGAGGTGGCCGTGGACGACCTCGAGCTCGTGGCCACCCACACCCTGAGGGGCGTTGACGCGGACCGCGGCCTCAAGGCCTTCACCTGGGAAGGGACCACCGTGGTCATGGCCACCGACAAGCTCCTCTGGCTCGGACCGGACGGGCGGGCGCTGGTCCGGGACCTGCCCCTCGACCCGACCGAGGTCGAGGTCAGGGTGGCCCCAGAACACTTCTACGTCGTCGAGAAGGCGGTCGGCCGGCTGCGCTGTCTCTCCAGAGCGACCGGCGAGGTCCTCTGGCAGGTGACCGGGATGGGCAGCGTGGACGAAGTCGCCTGGACGGGGCTGGCCTCGCCCGCCGCCGGCGCCGTGCCCACCGGCTGGTTCCTGGACCACCCCGACCACGGGGAAGGGCCGGAGCAGACGGAGGTCACTCTCCACCGTGTGGACCTACGGGACGGGAGCCGCCGGGAATTCGTCGTCCACCCGCCCGCCGGATACTCCTGGCCCGAACCCGGCGGTGGACACATGAACCCGTGGCCGCGCCTGGGCGTGACCGGCAGCAGCGTGTTCCTGGTCGGAGTCGCCGTCCCTACCGAGTCGGACCTTCCGGGTCAGACCGCCCCCTTCGTCAGCCTGCCGCCCCAGGTGGGAGGCGGCGCCGAGGCTCCCCTGCCGCCGGCGACCCTGGCGGCGGGGGGACTGGTCGTGCCCGACATGAGCGTCTCGGCGGGCCGCCGGACGGCGGGCGTCAGCCTCGTCCCGCCCTCCGCCGTCCTCCTCTACATCTCCTCCCGGGCGGAAGGCTTCGCCGTCACCGCCCGCGACCTGGCCACCGGGGAAGAGCTGTGGACGAGGTCGCTGGAGACGGACTTCCTCTCCGGGCAGGTGCTCTTCGTCCTCCCGGGGCGGGTCCTCGTGGACGGGGCCGGGGTCGGAGCTCTGGGCCTGGTCACGGCCACCCTCGACGGGCGGGAGCCCCGCGCCCTGACGGCCTTCGACCCCCTGTCGGGGGAGGTGCTGTGGAGCTGGCCCAAGGAGGGACGCCTCGTCGAGTGGGCGGCCGACGCCGGCGGGGGCGAGACCCTGGTCGGTACCACGGACGGCCTCGTGGCCCGTCTGGGCCCGGACGGGTCGCCCCTGTGGACCCGCGACCTCGGGGGGCCGGTCCACGTTGTGCTCCTCGACCCGCCCCGAAACAGGGGCGTCTTCTTGACCTCGCCCGGGAGGCAGTTGCCCACCCTGGGCCTCTGGGGTGTGGAGCTCACCCTGGACCTGGCCACGGGTGAGGTGGTTTCCCGGCCGGAGAACCAGCCCGGAAGCTGGAACCTCATCGCCCTCGACGGCCGCGTCTGGCGCACGGCCGGCCGC
>DPMO01000290.1 GCA_003541445.1 Clostridiales bacterium
GCCGGCGTCAGGTTGAACCGCTGGTTAGCCGACACAAACCCAGCGGTGAGCAGCTGAAACCCTACTGGGTTAGGCGTTGCTCGATGCGGTCAAGGCGCTGAACGATCTCCGCAAGTTGGCTGGAGATGTCGTCAAGAGATGAGGGTAAGCAGGTTACCACCGTTCCACAGAAACCACAGTAGTAGAACGTAGTCTCGGGAAGCGAGACATACGAGTCGCCCACCGCGACAGCCCCCACGGTCCCCTTGAAGTTCTCCTTCTTCCCGCAGGATGGGCATGCCATCTGCATTGAATCTCCCCCCTCGGCATCATGAACTGCTGGTCTTTGCCGGACGTCCGAGCAGTTCGGCTAACCAATGATTCGATTGGTCCCTCTAGGATGAGACCTACACTTGTTTGTCCGCCTAACACGCGGTAAAGGGAATTCAGGCTGCGCGGCATGCCCTCCTACAAGCCCTAATTCCAACCATCCATGCCTTATGATGGTTTCTTATGCGGAGCCGCGTAAGACTCCTCCCTCTCTAGAGACGGTCGATGGGACTATGAACCGCGGCCGGTCCGCGGTTCAGCACGTGAATATAGACCATCGTGGTCTTGACATCGCTGTGGCCGAGGAGCTCCTGAACCGTACGGATATCGTAGCCGGCCTGGAGCAAGTGGGTGGCGAAGGAATGGCGGAACGTATGGCATGTGACCCTCTTCGCCAACCCTGCTCTGGCCACCGCTTCCCTGACGGCTCTCTGGACCAGAGACGGGTCAACGTGGTGCCGGCCTTGCTGCTTGGTCGCGGGGTTGATCCAGCGGCCAGCCTGTGGGAACACCCACTGCCAGCGCCAATCGGACGAGGCGTTCGGATACTTCCGGCCCAGGGCGCCGGGCAACGGCACCCGGCCCCAGCCGTCGGCAAGGTCCTGCCGGTGAACAGCTCTCACCTTCCTGACGACTATCTCGCTGCGGGCGAAGTCGAGGTCCTGAACCCTCAGACGGAGACACTCCATGAGCCTCAGTCCCGCCCCGTACATCAATGAGGCCATCAGCCACTTGTCGCCGGTCAGGTTCGCCAGCACAGCCTTCACTTCCTTACGGCTCATGACCACCGGCAGGCGTCGCCGTCTCCGCGCGCGGACGACCTCACCCAACTCGCCGACCTCCCGTCCGATGACGTTCCGATAGAGGAACAGCAACGCTGCCAGGGCCTGGTTCTGCGTGGATGCGCTCACCTTCTCCTTGACCGCAAGGTGCGTGAGGAAGGCGTTGATCTCCCGTTCCCCCATTTCCGCGGGGTGCCTGACGTCGTGAAAGAGGATGAACCGCTTGACCCACATACAGTAGGCCTGCTCGGTCCGAGGGCTGTAGTGGCGGGAGCGAAGGGCTTCCCTCAACTGGTCCATCAGCTTCGGCCTGCACGCATGTGGCCGTCGCGAGGGGTCCCCCGCCTCCCGGCCGTTGGGGAGTCTGGGCGGTCGTCCTGACCGGTTGTCAGCACCCAAGGCACAATCCACCCCCTGTGTAGGGACCATCGCATGTGTTGGAGGGCTTGGCCCCGCACGACGGGCTCTCGTCCGGGCGGAACAGCGCACCCCGATGCGCCTCAGAGTGGGCGATACGCCTGAGATTGGCCGGCGGAAGCCTGACTCCTGCCATTTAATGGGAGGACACCGTTCACCTAGGAGGCGAGCCGACCTCTGGACCTGAGTCGCCTTTGGCAACTGTTGCGCCCGCCCAATCGAGAAGGTAAGATAGTTGTACCGTAAGGAGGTAGGGCGCCATGACCCGCATGAAGTGGATTATCAAGGTCACCTCCAAGGGGCAGATCACTCTCCCCAAGCAAGTGCGAGACCTGATGATGGTCCGGGAGGGTGACTACCTGGAGGGCGTCATCAAGGACGATTCCTTTGTCCTCACCAGGAAGATGGATGTGAGTGACAGCGAACAGATGCGCTTCTACGCCAGACGCAGGCTGGTCGAACTCGGGTACGGTGACCCGTCTTCCCGTGAAGGCCTTGATCCCCGCCTTCTGAGAGAAGCTCTTGGTCCGTTGCCGGTGAACACCACTCAGCGGATTCGGGAGGGGCGCGAGAAGGAGTGAAGGTCTGCTTCCTTGACACCAGCGCCTTCATAAAGAGGTACCTGAACGAGACAGGTTCGGACGTCGTTGACAGCCTGTTTGAGGAAGAGGGCGAAAGATGCGTCTCGGGTCTTTGTCTCCTCGAGACACACTCGAACATCCAACGGCTCCACGCGGTCGACGGCCTCCTGACCGGCGAGCAGGTTCAAATGCTTCACGCCGCAGTAGCCTCGGACATCGAATCCGGGAGAGTGACGGTCGTCAACGCCACGGCCGCCGACATCGAAGAGGCGGTCCGAATGCTGACCCGGCAGTACCTCACGGCGGTGGATGCACTCCAGGTAGCCACCGCGAAAGGACTCGGGTCGGAAGTGGTGTTCGTCTCGTCTGACGCGAAACTCAACCGGGTGGCCAGGGAGCAGGGACTCACGGTGCTGGACCCGACCCGGCGGTCTGGCTGACCTCACGGACCGCCCGGGGCCTTCAGGAGAACCACCCCGCTACGCGGCTCGAGGGTGATCGCCGTCAGGAGCTCCCCGTTGTTGAAGGCGGGATCGCTCTGCCCGGCGATCTTCCTGTACTGACCGCCCAGTTCGACCGTCACGGTCGCCCCCGACGGGTTGACCAGCACGATGCCGTTCTCGAAATCCCGCCGCCAGACCTCACGGGAGGCCCTCCGGTCGCCCTCGGCCAGGAGCCGGCCAAGGGATTCCGTCGGGTCATCGACGTTATAGGCCTCGGAGACGGGCCTCCCCAGGTACCCGCGGGCCTCGAGCGACTTGGCCGCCCGGCCGCTGTCGATGTCCACGGCGTACTCGTCGTACCACCAGGTCGAAAGGTAGGGGGCCGGGCCGGCGTTGGAGTTCGTGTAGCAGAAGTAGCCGTCGAACATCAGGACCGAGGCGAGGGCGAAGCGCATATGCTTGAAGTCGTCCTCGGCCCCGTTGGCCATGACCAGGGAAACCTTGGGCTCGACAGACGCGCGGTCCATGAGGTAGTGCCCCCGCATGACCACGAACCAGTCGCAGCCATATTCCTCCCCTTCAAGGAAGCCCTCGACCATCCGCCCGTTCAGGACTCCGCCGTAGCGGTCGTCGAACACCCACCCTCCGTTGCCGACCACGAGGGCCCCGGGTGGGAAGGCGGCCCGGGAGTTTCTGAGGAGCTCGGTCATCCCGGCCACCCAGAGTGCGTCGAGTTCGTCGTCGGATTCGGCCCGTCCGTCCCCGTCAAGGTCGATCGGCTGGTTCGGGTTGTCGAACCGGTGGTTCAGCCACGCTACAGTGTCACTGACCCAGTCGTAGAAGATGCCGTCGACGAGCCCGGCGGCCAGGACCCGTTCGGCGAGATACTCAGGCATGAAGGAAGCCACCGGTGTGGCAGGGTTGAGCATCAGCGTCCACCGGTCGCCGAGCCAGAAGAGCTTGTAGAGGTCTCCGGCCGTGTCACGCACGAACCACGATTCGTCGAGGGCCGCGATGAAGTCGCCGTTCACGGGAGCCGTGTTGCCCGGAATCACGTCGGCAGCGGAGAAGTAGGCCAAGAGCACCAGGCCTGGGTTGCGCGAGCGAAGCTTCCCCTGCGGGCCGAGCCACTTACGGCGGCTCTCCACGGTCTCTGCATCGACGATGACGACATCCCACTAGGCGGCCTGCTCAAGCAGGGCGGTGTCCGGCGTATACGCCTGCAGCTGCAGGAAGAGCCGCGGGTAACCGTGACCAGCGATGCGCTCGTCCGCTGGCGGTGCCGGCGCGGCCCTGCAGGCGCTTACCAGAACGAACTCGAGAACCAGGAGGCCCGCGGCCGCGACCTTGCCGGCGCCCGAAAGCGCAAAGACCCGCCGAAGGTCCTGAGCCGGCACCGCGGGGGACGCTTGCTCGACTCTGAGAAACCCATCACGCGTACATCTCGCCATTCTAGAGCGGTTCATAGCGCCTCACCCTCATCGTACACGAACAGAGTCGTCACCGTTCTCGGTTCTCCCGCCCTCTTCTAGAGCGCGACAGCGGCCGCATGACCGTCCAGACGGGCCAGCTGGCAGGCCAGGAGAAGCCCGACCACCTCGCCGTTTTGCGAGTCACCCTGCCCTTATGACGTCAACTCCCACATCCAAGGCTCGCCCGGCCCGGGCTAGCCCACGAGAAACTCGAGTCCGGCGATGAGGGTCCGGTCGAAGTCGTGCGGAAGCTCGTGCCCCAGGCCCGGCCGCACCTCCAGGTGCACGGCCATTCCTGCCGATTTCGCCGTCTCGTAGAAGCGTCTCGTCCGGTCGAAGTACTGGTCCTTTTCGCCCACGACCAGGTACAGGCGTATCCCCCGCGCGGAGGCATCGGCGACAGCCGCCCGCACCTTGGCCGAGTCGCCCGGCGCGTAGGCGACGCTCATGACCCCGCGCACCGGCAGCAGTCCGAATAGCGCCATCAACATCGCCTGGCCTCCACCCTGGGAGAAGCCCGCGATGACCACGCGGCTGAGGTCGACCGGGTAGTCGCGGACCATCGCCTCGTAGCAGGCCTGAATCTCCCGTGCGGCACGGTCGTGGTCTCCCCAGCCGTAGCCGCCTGACGCGACGACCTGCGACGACTGAGGCACGGCGACCAGCCAGCCGTCGGCGGTCGCCCGGCGCCAGTGCTCCGCGAACCCCTCGGCCCGGCCGCCCGCCCCGTGCAGGGCTATCAGCAACGGCCACGGCGGGTCCTTCCTGGAGGAGAGCACAAGGAGCTCCGGTTTCGCGCCGGCCTCGGCCTCCGCCCGGCACTGCCGGCACACCGAGACCAGCGCCTCGAACTCGGCCTTTCCCTGCAGCGCCTCAAGGTCCGGGTCGCCGCGCAGGGACGCTTCCGCCCACCAATGACCTCGCTCGACGGCCTTCTTCAGGAAGCGGAGGGCTCCGTCGAGGTCACCGGCCCGCGCGGCGAGGCAGCCCTGCCAGTAAAGGGTCTCTCTCCACCGGTCGGGGAAGCGCACGGCCTCACGTTCGAGGAGTGCCAGCGCCTCGGCGTGCCGACCGGCCGCATGGAGCCGGAAGACCTCCTCTCGAAGATGCGCGAAACTGAGGTCGTCCACGGCATGCACCTCCCTTCTCGTCCAAGACGGCACTTACTTGAACCTGTCGTCAGACCGGCGCTCGGCCACGGTCCTCGCGGTCCGTCCGAGCCATCCGGTCCGAACCCGGTCGGGCTGGTCGAACTCCGGGACATAGGGTTTGATGTCCAGGAGGGGCGTGCCGTCGAGCATATCGACGTTCTGAACAAGCAGGACGCCGTCCTCGACCCTGTCCAACTGGACAACGGAAAGGCCGATCGGGTTGGGCCGCCTGGGGGCTCGGGTGGCGAAGAGCCCCCGAGGCTCCGAATCCATGAACGGAACCACCTCGAGCTCGAACCCCCGGCTACGGTGAAAGTGGTACAGCAGGATGATGTGCGAGAAGCCGTCGAGGTCCTTCAGGCCGGCCCGGTACTCCTCGAACACCTCGACCCGGCCCCTCACTCCGGCGGCACCGGCCGGTTGGATGGGCATCCCCTCAAGGTCAGTGAAGGGGGTGTGGATGATGCCGATAGGTTCCAGTTCTATACCCATGGTTCTCACGAAGCCTCTCCCCCCAGGAAGCCAGTCATGGTGGCCGTGCCGGCAGGTCGGGTGCCCCGCGCCGTCATGTTCCCCGCCCGGCCTCCGGCGACCTGCAGCCGGGGACGCTGACGGCGGCGGCACGCCGGCGAGAAGGGACAGACCGCAGACCTTGGAGGCTTTCCGGCCCCGCGCGCGGAAACCTCCGGGCAACCTGTCACCGGGCAACCAGCCACGAAAGACGAGGTGCCGCTCGATGAAGACACGCTTCGGCCGGCGGCTCACGGAGCTCTTCGGCCTGGACTACCCCGTCTTCCTCGGAGGGATGGCCTGGCTGGGCACGGCCGAGCTGGCCGCCGCCGTCTCCGAGGCCGGGGGCCTGGGCATCATCGGGGCCGGAGGCCGCGACGCGGCCTGGGTCAGGGAGCAGATAGAGCGGGTGCGTCGGGCCACCACGCGCCCCTTCGGCGTGAACATCCTCCTCATCTCCCCGCACGCCGGCGACATCATGGACCTCGTCTGCCGGGAGAAGGTGCCGGTGGTCACCACGGGGGCGGGCAACCCCGGGCCCCATCTCAAGACCCTGAAGGCGGCCGGGGTCAAGGTCGTCCCCGTGGTCTCCTCGGTGGCCCTGGCCCGGCGCCTGGTCCGGGCCGGAGCCGACGCCGTCGTGGCCGAGGGTTCGGAGGCAGCCGGGCACATCGGCGACACGGCCACCATGACCCTCGTCCCCCAGGTGGTCGACGCGGTGGGCCGGGAGGTCCCGGTCGTCGCCGCCGGAGGCATAGCCGACGGCCGGGGTCTGGCCGCCGCCCTGGCCCTGGGGGCCGACGGCGTGCAGATGGGCACCCGCTTCGTCTGCAGCGAGGAGTGCATCGCCCACCCGGCCTACAAGGAGGCCATCCTCAAGGCCGGCGACCGGGCCACGGCCGTGACCGGCCGCTCCACGGGCCACCCCGTCCGGGCCCTGCGCAACATCCTCACCCGGGAGTACGAGAAGCGCGAGGCGGCCGGAGCCTCCCGGGCGGAGCTCGAAGAGTTCGGGGTCGGCCGCTTCCGGGCCGCGGCCATCGACGGCGACGTGGCCCGGGGCACAGTCATCGCCGGGGAGGCCTCGGGCCTGGTGCGGTCCATAGAGCCCGCCCGGGTCATCATCGAGAGGACCGTCCGCGAGGCCGAGGAAATCCTCAGGCGGTTGGCCGGCGGCGTCTGGTAGGACGCCGGGGCTCCGGCATCGCCGGCAGGGCCCCCGAAGGCGCACAGACGCCGGCCGGACCACGAGCAGCGTCTCGAACGTCTTGGAGGTGGGCTCATATGGTCACCGCCGCCTGGGTCGTCTCCGCTTTCGCCCTGGCCCTGAGCGGCCTTCACTTCTACCGGGTGCGCTCGGCGGCCGGGTTCCTCCTCATGGTCCCCAAGGTAATCGCCGGGGCCCTCAGCCTGTACATCGCCCTCGCCGGCGCCGCGGTCGCCTTTGTCGCCTCCGCGGCCGCCCTTCCCGCCGTCGAGGGCGCCCTTCCCGGCCCTCCTGCCGGCCTGGCCGTGCCGGGCGCGCTCGGGGCTCTGGCCGCCTGGCTCTCGAGCCTCTACGCCGTGCGGGCCGGTTCGCCCCGAGCCGACTTCGCCGAGGTCTTCGGGCCCGAGTGGCTGGAGAGGATTCCCGCCGAGACGCGCCGGCGCCTCCCGCGGCGCGGCTGGAACTGGCTCCTGCCCGGCTCCCCGCCGCCGGTGTGGCACCGGGACGTGACCCTGTGGCGTCTGCCGGACACGGACCGCCCCCTCCTCGCCGACGTCTGGGAGCCGGCCGAGGGAGTCGAGCGGTCGGGCCTGGCCTTCCTCTATTTCCACGGCAGCGCCTGGCACTTCCTGGACAAGGACTTCGGCACCCGGGCCTTCTTCCGCCACCTTGCCGGGCAGGGCCACGTGGTCGTGGACGTCGCCTACCGCCTCTGCCCGGAGACCGACCTCTTCGGCATGGTCGCCGACGTGAAGCGGGCGGTGGTCTGGATGAAGGAGAACGCGGACCGGTACGGGGTGGACCCCTCGCGAGTGGTCGTAGGCGGCGGTTCGGCCGGGGCCCACATCGCCCTCCTGGCCGCCTACCTCGCCGGCGACCGGGGGTCGGCCCACCGCTTCACCGAGCCCGACCTGGCCGGACGCGACACCTCGGTGGCCGGGGTGGTCTCCTTCTACGGCCCCACCGACATGCGGGCCTGCTACGAGCACACCGGGGCGCGCATCTTCAACGAGACGGCCCGCCTCCTCGGTGCCGGCGGCGACCCCCCCGGCCCGGCCGGCCGCTTCCTGGCCCGGTTCCTCCGGGCCGCCCCGCCGCGCCTCGGCCACGTATCGGTCCTGGCCGAGGGCGTATCCGGCATCGTCCGGAACGCGCTGGGGGTCGCCCCCGAGGAGGCCGGCGAACTCTGGGACCTCGCCTCCCCGGCGGCCCACGTGAGGGCCGACGTCCCGCCCACGCTCATCTTCCAGGGGGACGCCGACTGCCTGGTGCCGGTGGAGGCGACGCGGGAGTTCTACGAGAGGCTCCGCCGGGCCGGGGCGCGGGCCCTCTATGTGGAGTACCCCTGGACCGAACACG
>DPMO01000011.1 GCA_003541445.1 Clostridiales bacterium
CTGGCCTTCCTCACCCTGTCGGGCCGGGTCGAGTTCTGGCATGTCGCCCTCTTGGCCGCTTTGGTCGGGACGGTGCGGTCGTTCGACGCCCCGGCCCGCCAGGCGTTCTTCGTCGAGATGGTCGGCAAGGAGGACCTTCTGAACGCCATCGCGCTGAACTCGACCGTCTTCAACCTCGCCCGTGTCGCGGGCCCGGCCTTGGGCGGACTCGTCATCAAGGCCGTCGGCACGGGGTGGGCCTTCCTTGCCAACGGGCTGAGCTTCCTCGCCGTAATCGCGGCCCTGACGGCCATGACGACACCGGACCGGGTCAGACCGGGTCGGCGCAGCGTGGGCGGCGAGATGCGGGAGGGTCTGGCCTACATCGCCCGGACCCCGGCCGTCCTGAGTATCATCATCCTGCTCGGCCTGGTCTCGACCTTCGCCCTGAACTGGAACGTCCTGGTCCCCACCTTCGCCAGGGCCGCCTTGGGCCTCGACGCCGGGGGTTACGGCCTCCTGATGTCGTCGATGGGCCTCGGGGCGTTGACCGGGTCTGTCGCCCTGGCCACCTTCGGCGGGCGCGGCACCCGGGCGAGACCACTGCTGGCCGGCGCCCTGTCGCTCGGGACCGGACTCACCGTCCTTTGCTTCGTGCGGGGACCGGCGCTGGCGGCGGCCGTCCTCTTCTGCTGTGGGGCGGCCCAGGTGACCTATCTCGCCAGCTCCAACACCACCGTCCAGTCGGTCGTCCCGGACGACCTCCGCGGCCGGGTGATGGGGGCCTACTTCCTCGTCTTCGGCGGGGTCACCCCTTTGGGGGCCTTCCTCTCTGGGACCCTGGCCGAGCACTACGGGGCCCCGGTCACGTTCGGGGTGATGGGTTGCCTCACGGTCGCCGCCGTGCTGGTCGTCTCTGCCGCCGGCCGCCTGCCGCAGACCGTGGCCGGAGCGGCCCGGAGAGCACGGCCGGAGACCGACACCCCGGTGGGGGGCGGCCGGCCGTCGCTCCGGGCGGCCGAGCCGTCGGCCGGCACGATGCGGGCGTCGGACGGCTGAAAAGGGGAAAAGTAACCCGAGCGAGAACTGCGGGGGGACGCGACCAAACCCCGTCCGGAGGATGGTGCAGGATGCTGTCCAGCGACAGGCCCGTGCGGGTCCGCATCGCCCCGAGCCCGACCGGACCCATCCATATCGGCAACATGCACACCGCCCTTTTCAATTGGCTCTTCGCCCGGAAGCACGGGGGCAGTTTCGTGCTCCGCTTCGAGGACACCGACCGGGAACGGTCGGCGCCGGAGTACGAACGGCTCATCTTCGACGAGATGAGGTGGCTCGGCCTCGACTGGGACGAGGGGCCGGACATCGGCGGGCCCTACGGGCCCTACCGGCAGACGGAACGCCTGGACCTCTACGCCGAGTTCGCCCGGCGGCTCCTGGAGTCGGGGCACGTCTACCCCTGCTACTGCACTCCTGAGGAACTCGAGGCCGAACGGAGGGAGGCCCAGAGGGCGGGCAGGGCCTACAAGTACGGCGGCCGATGCCGGCGGCTCGACGAGGCCGGGCGGAAGGCGATGGAGGCCCAGGGGCGCAGGCCGGCCCTGAGGTTCGCCGTGCCTGAGGGGCGCGTTGTCGTCATCGACGACCTCATCCGGGGCCGCATCGAGTACCCGACAGACGCCATCAGCGATTTCATCATCGTCCGCCCCAACGGCATGCCCCTCTACAACTTCGCCGTCGTCGTCGACGACATCACCATGCGGATAAGCCATGTCATCAGGGGCGAGGGGCACATCTCGAACACCCCGGTCCAGTGCCTCATCTACGAGGCTCTCGGAGCGGAGAGGCCCCTGTTCGGGCACCTGGGGCACATCCTCCTCCCGACCCGGGAGAAGATGGCCAAGCGCGAGGGGACGGCCTATGTCGGCAAGTACCGCGAGGAGGGCTATCTGCCGGAAGCCATCGTCAACTTCATGTCTCTCCTCGGCTGGACGCCGCCTGACGGGAGGGAGTTCCTCACCCTCGAGGAGACGATCGCGGAGTTCTCCCTGGAGCGGGTCACAAAGGCCCCGTCGGTCTTCGACCCGGAGAAGTTGACCTGGATGAACGCGAACTACATCAGGCGGATGGAGGTCGAGGAGCTGGCCCGGAGGTGCCTGCCTTTCCTCGAGAAGGCCGGGCTCGTGGCCGAGGGCCTCGACCGGTTCCCGACCGGGGCCGAACCTCCGGAGCCGCCGGAGGGCATGGTGAGGTCGGACTTCGCCCGGGTCGTCTGGGTCGTCTCCCTCGAGCAGGAACGCATCGAGACCCTGGCCCAGATCGCCGAGGCCACCGAGTTCTTCTTCCGCCGCCGCATCGAGCCGGACGAGAAGGCGTCCAGGATGCTGAGGACGCCGGGGGTCGGGAAGGCCCTCGCCAGGGTGCTCGAGGCCTACAGGGTTCACGAGGACTGGAGGCCCGAACCGCTGGAAGCCTTGGGGCGGCGGCTCGTGGAGGAGCTCGGGCTCTCGGCGCGCAAGCTGTTCCAGCCCATCCGGGCGGCTGTCACCGGACGCGTGGCCAGCCCGCCCCTTTTCGACACGATGGCCGCTCTGGGCCGGGACCTGTGCCTCGAGCGGCTGGCCGCAGCCGTCGAGTTCGCGGGGGAGGTCCCCGAAGAGGCGAGAGAAGAGCAGGAGCAGACCTCCGGCCGGCCCGGCACCGGGTGAGAGGCTGCGGCTCGGACGGAGGCCCCGCCGGCTCGGCCGGCAGGGACCTTTCTTCCCTTTCCTCTCCTCTCTCCGGGTCTGCCTCTCCTGGCAGGGTCCTGGACGGCGGACCAGCAAAAGCCGTGAGTTGAGCGGAAGGATGGGCCGCAGGCTCTCCCGAAATCAGGTCTCCCGTCAGGTGCACCGCAGACCGCCTGCACCGCGGACACGAACCCCGCAGACGCCAGGCGCCTCCAGATTCTGGGCTGGGGCGGCCGTCCTGAGCCGGCCGCCGGGAGAGGAGATGGACCGGGTCGATGTGCGGCATAGTGGGCTTCTGGGGACCTCGCGACGCCGCTCTGCTGAGACGGATGGCGGACTCTGTGCGGCACCGCGGCCCTGACGACGAAGGCTACCTGGAGACCGACCGCATGAGTCTCGGGCACCGCCGCCTGTCGATCATCGACATAGCCGGCGGACACCAGCCGATGTCCAACGAGGACGGCTCGGTCCAGCTCGTGTACAACGGCGAGGTCTACAACTTCCGGGAGCTCCGGCGCGAACTGGAGGCGGCCGGGCACGTCTTCCGCACCGAGTCGGACAGCGAGGTCGTGGTCCACGCCTACGAGGAATGGGGATGCGACTGCTTCCGGCGCTTCAACGGGATGTGGGCCCTCGCCCTGGCGGACCTGAAGAAGGGTAGGCTCGTCCTGGCCAGGGACCACTTCGGCATCAAACCTCTCTACTACGCCCGGACCGGCCGGCGCGTCCTCTTCGCCTCGGAGATAAAGGCCCTCCTCCAGGACCCCGACCTCGAGACGGGCCCGAACGACCAGGTCATCTATGAGTACCTCCGCTACGGCCTCCACGACCACCGGGAGGAGACCTTCTTCAGAGGGATTCTCCGTCTGGAGGCCGCGACCTGGGCCGTCATCGACGGGTCGGGCATGACCACCGGCCGGTACTGGACACCGCGTCTCAGTCAGGAGGCCGGGACCGACCCGGCCGAGTTCAGGCGGCTCTTCCGGGAGTCCGTGCGCCGGCGGCTCGTGGCCGAGGTGCCCGTCGGGGCCTGCCTCTCGGGGGGGCTCGACTCGACGACCATCCTCCGCCTGATGGACGAGCTGGTCAAGGAGGACGGGGAGGAGACGCGGGCGGTGGGGGAGAGGATCAAGACCTTCTCGGCCGTCTTCGACAACGACCCCATCGACGAGCGTGACTACATCCGGGAGGCCGTCGAGGGGACGGTGGCCGAATCCCACTACATCCACCCCGACCCGCACGAGTTCGTCCGGGAGCTGGAGGCGTTCGTCTGGCACCAGGAGGAGCCCACGGTCAGCACCGGGCCCTACGCGCAGTGGTGCGTCATGCGCGGCGCCGCGGAGAAGGTCAAGGTCCTCCTCGACGGCCAGGGCGGTGACGAGCTCATCGCCGGGTACGTGCCCTACCACGCCGTGTACCTCAGACAGCTCCGCCGCGAACGGCGCTGGGGGCTTCTCCTGAGGGAGGCCTGGGCGGCCCGGGACGTCCTCTGGCCGCTCATAAGGAGGCGCCTTCTCAGCCGCAGCCCGCGCCGGCGCATCGACGAACCCGGGCTCATCCGGGACGAGTTCCGGCGCGGGGTCCGGGAACCCGACGACCGGCGGCCTCAGGACGACCTCAAGAAGCGCCTTCTCGCCGACGTGACGACCTACAGCCTGCCGTGTCTCCTGCGGTACGAGGACAAGAACTCGATGGCCTTCTCCATCGAGTCACGGGTCCCGTACCTCGACCAGGAACTCGTCGACCACATCCTGGCCCTGCCGCCCGAGGCCATCATCCGGGACGGGTGGAGCCGTTTCATCCTCAGGCAGGCCATGAAGGGGACGCTCCCCGGCAGGATCGCCCGGAGGCGCTGGAAGGTCGGTTTCACCACCCCGGAGATCCGCTGGCTCAAGAACCGCCGTGCCGCGTTCGGTAGCATCCTGGCCAGCCCCGGCTTCCAGGGGCGGCGCTACTGGCACGGGAGGAAGGTGCTCGAGGCCTTCCGGGGGGCCTGCTCCGGCCGGCTGGACAACTCCATGTTCTTCTGGCGGGCGATAAACGTCGAGGTCTGGCTGCGCGTGTTCTTCGACGCCGACGGCTCGGTCAGGCGTGAGCCGCCGCCGTCACACATCCGGGCGAGCGATAGGGCCTGGGCCGAGGCGGCCGCCCGGGCCGGCTACGACGGGGCCGTGCGTGTGCTGTCGGTTGAGGCCAACGAGACGAAGCACCTCTTCGCGGCTGTCGGGGAACAGGTCTTCGCCCGCCTGCCGGTCAGGACTCGCCTCGTGCACCCGGGGGACGACCTCGCCGAGGTCATCCTCGAAGGGCTTGGCGGAGGACGGGCCCCGGCGGGCGGCCGGGACGCGGGTCGGGGCCCGACCTCCCGCATCACCCTCGAGGCCGGGGACATCGTGGCCGTGAGCGAGAAGGTCGTGGCCGTGAGCCAGGGGCGCTCCTTCCCTCTGGCCGAGGTGAGGCCCCGGCCGGTCGCCCGCCTCTTGTCGCGGTTCGTCAACCGCAACCCTCACGGCATCGGTGTGGGCATGCCCGAGACGATGGAGCTCGCCATACGCCAGGCGGGTCTGCCGAGGATCCTCTTTGCGGCGGCCGTCGGCGCGGCCGGCAAGCTCGTCGGGGTGAGGGGCCTCTTCTACAAGATCGCCGGGCAGGCGGTCAAGGCCATCGACGGGCCGACTCCCGGCACCATCCCGCCTTACAACAGCCACGCCAAGCTCGCCCCGCTGGACCCCGAGGGAGTGGCGGAGGAC
>DPMO01000009.1 GCA_003541445.1 Clostridiales bacterium
ACGGCTCCGGAGGAACGTTCCTCAGAAAGACGACATCCAGCTCTCCGAGGTCGACTCCTAGCTCGAACGTCGTGGAGGAACTCAAGAGGTCTATGTGTCCGGCCCTGAAGGCCTCCTGGAACTCCCTGGCCTTGTCGCGACTGAGTTGGGCCGTATGTTCCTCGACACGGAGTCTCTCGGAACCGAGCGATTCGTAGAGGTCCCTGTAGTGGTTGCGTTCAGCCTTCGATAGGGACCACGGGATGAGTCTGCCGTAGCAACCGTAACGGCTGCAGGTCCCTACCGTGTCCACCTGAATGTGCCCGCAGGTCTCACAGGAGAACAGCTCACCGTCGGCTGCCGGACGGATACGCCACCACTCGGGGTTGAACCGGCGGCCGTCAGCGACCTGCTCCAGAAGGGGCCGGTAGTGGCGCTCGACCCTAGCTTGTCGTGCATCCACAGCCGTGAGGTGGTCCCAGATCTCGCGTAGAGTCTCCCCTGCGACTCTCTGAGCCGCGGCCCGGTCCATGCCGCTACGCTTCATGAGAAGCTGTGTCAGGAACCTGGCCCGGCGCCCTGCCCGAGCGTCCCACATGACCACGCCCTTCAAGCGCTTCTCTCGGTTCTCTCTCGAGTTCTCCCCTAGTCGGAGCCTTGTCTGGGGCCGCTGGAAGCCGAAGTCGTCCCACCTTATGTCCAGCTCCTTCTCCGTCCTAACGTCGAAGGCTCCGTCGGCTCTGGCCATGTCCATCATGAGGCCCAGAATCGCTCGGGCCTGATTCTCGGTGAGGTTCCACGGAGGGGAAAGAAGACAAGGGGGAACCGGGTGCCGGTCGAGCCAAGCGTTGAACCACCGCACCAGGCCCACACCTTCCAGCGATATTCGGGCTTCCTCGGTCAGGAACTCCCTGTAGATGTCAATCCAAGCCTGCTTCGCAAGTTGCAACAGGCTCCATGACGACGGACAGACGGAGTGCTCCTGGTAAAGACCAGAAAGGGCATCGGCGAGGTCGCTGAGAGAGACCCCATGCTCTGCATAGCGCCCCATGCGTCGAAGGGCCCGGAGGATCAGGTTCCGTGTGCGCAGTTTCCGGTAGGAGTCCTCCAGGTACCAGGCGAAGAACGCGGCTTCCTGTCTGCTGTCGGCGAAGGCCAACACCCTGCGGCGCTCTTTCGGAAGAGACTCACACAGGGTGGTGGCGATGACGGCGTTGGGGCCGTCGCTCCCGTGGACGACCTCTCTGACCGGGTCCGGGGCCCTATAGCCGCAGGCAGAGCACCTCGGAATCTGGTCGAACGCTTCTTTGCTCTGCTCCTGCTGCTCAACAATCAGTTCATGGTTGTGGCCGCATCCGCCCTCCCGGCTTCGGCCATAGGGCTGCATAGCTCCGCATACGACGCAGAGGTTGAAGAGACGTCTGCGGCGGTCATCGACGCCCTCTTCGACCTCATCCAGCTCGATAGGCCTGAAGAAGACGGCCGAGGCGTAAGGGTCGCTCGGGTCGCGGTTCGCCTCCCGCAGATGCCCCCCCTGTTGACGGCCCACAAGGTAATGCTGTCCGCACTGCCGGCAGAGTGCGGCCTCGAAGAACATGCGGCCGTCGGCGACGCCGCTCCGGGTCAGCTGAACAGTCTTCGAACGGTAGAACGAGACGAAGGCCCCCTCCAGAGACCGCAGGAAGTAGTGGTATCTGGCCGCCAGCATCGGGGCCTCGGTCGCTGGGTCAAGGACCCGAGTCAATAGCTGGGCCAGGAGGGCGAGGGCTCGGTTGGCTTCATCCTGCTCCAACTCGGGAAAGACCTCGCGGGCCACATCCTCGGCGAGATGGACCCCGGAAGAGAGAGTGAGCCTCAGCCGCTCCGCTCGCCGGTCGGCGCGAAAGATGCGAGCCAGCCTATCGTTGAGCGGCTCTCCCGGGTAAACCTCCACCCCCAGGTGGGCAGCCGCGAGGCTGACCGCCTCCTCGTCATCACCGGCCAGAGCACGGGCCAGCTTAGGGTAAGCCTCCACAGGGAGCTCTGCTCTCGCTTCCGGCTCGATGGGAACGGTGCGTCCCAACACCAGACTTTCCGGCCCGAAAGGCTCACCGAACAGCTCGCTGGCGAAGCCCACGACCGTTTTGACGTCATCCTCACCAGAAGCGAGCGTGGCGCTGGTGGCTATACACCTGAAGGGCGGGCCTTGTGCGAGCCCGCCCGGACGGAGCCTGGCCTTCAGCCTGCGCAGGAGCATGGCCATCTCATGCCCTTTGGACCCGCGGTACTGGTGGGCCTCGTCCAGGACCAGGAAGGTCCAGGTCTCGTGGCTCCGCTGGAAGAGCGGCGAATCGGAGGGACGTAAGAGCAGGTACTCAAGCATCGAGTAGTTCGTCAGCAGGATGTGCGGCGGTGAGGAACGCATCTCGTCTCTGGTTACGAGTTCGCCCGGCTGCCTTTGGGCGATCCACTGTCGCGCTGACCGCTTGGTGTCCCGCTCGTTCTCCGGCGTCGCTCCGATATACTGCCCGAAGGTGAACCGGAAGGAAGCCCCTTCCCGCTCGAGAGCCGCGGCGATGGCTCCGAGGCGCTCCCTCTGGTCGTACGCGAGGGCGTTCATCGGGTAGAGAACCAGAGCTCTCACACCCGGGCCCAGCCTGCCGGCCCGGTGCTCTCGGTACAGGCTGAGCAGGATGGAGTAGAGAAAGGCCTCTGTCTTGCCGCTCCCGGTCCCGGTGGCCACGATGACGTTCTTCCCGGAGGAGATCAGGCGGATTGCCTGTTCCTGGTGCCAGAAGAGCCTTCTGTCCGCGTGCAGGGCTTTCACGAAGGCCGGCTCCGGTTCGAACCCGAGCAGTTCCGGAATGAGCTCCCTGGGGGTCAGGGTGCGCTCGAAGGCCGGGGTCCCCTCCAGGAACGGCCCCTTGGTCAGGGCCCCAGACCGAAGGCATTCCTGAAACGACTTCCGGAAATCCGGGTCGCGGAAGTAGAAGGTTGTCTCAAGGTAGCTGAGGTAGCGCTCGCGGATCTGGCGGCTCAATCCTACGGGGTCCACGACATCGCCGAAGGCCGCCGGACGGCTCCGGCTTTCTTCTCCTGTCTGCTTCAAAGCCATGCTACTCCTCCCGGTAGGTCCACAGCTCGTCCCAGTGCCGCTCCATCAAATGTGCGGTCATCGCCTCTCTACTGGGGTCCTCCCACGGTTCGCTGTCCCGCGGACAGAAACGGCACCTCCTGATGTCCGGCAGGTTCTCCTGTCGGAGACGGGGCAGTATCTCCCGCATGCGCTCGACGTCATCGATGGGCTCAAATCGTGGTATCACCCTACCGCCGTCCCTCTCCGCATAAGGACAGTTGTCAAGGTGCGCCAGTATCGCCGAGGTGGCATTGTCCGAGCTGATGGTCTGCTCGTTAAACTCGATGTGTCCACAATAGCTGCATCTGTACAGGGCTTTCGGGTAGCCCCGGTCGGGAAAGGCCTCAAGAATCTCCTCCCACGAAAGCCGCGGGAAGAGGTCGTCGAGGTGTGACCCGACATGCCGGACCATATCCTGTCGAGAGGTACCGGGATGGTCACAAATCCGACACCGCAGCGTGAGCGCAGGGAGAGACAGACACACCGCACTCTCCCGCGACACCCAAACACGGAAGCTCGCCGGGGAAGGTCTGGTCACCTCCGGGCAATCCGCGAAGTCGCGCAGATGGACCGCCAGGGGCCGGCCGTCAGACCCCGCCGGCCCGAATTCGCGGGCCATGGAAGCATCAAAGCCGAGCCTCACCCTCAGCCCTCTCGGGAGCTTCAGCAGGAGCCGCTTCCGGGAGACAGGACGGAACCAATCCCGTAGGACTCTCAACGGCCTGTCCGACCACCGGGGTTCCTCACCGTCGTCCACGAGAGACCACCAGACTCTGTCGAGGCGGATGACAAGTGGAACGGGCCGACCGCCCGGCGGGTCGACCTGCCACCTGGTTTCGTCAGCTTCAGGCGCCGCGGGGATGACCAACGCAATCTCGGAGGAGCTCTGGTCGACCTCAGCCCGGCACAGCCGGGGCCACATCGGCGTAACCTCCCAACCTCTGCCGGCCGAGAGGACGAAGCGGACTTCGTCATGGCCTTCGGTGCCGGGAAGCAGCCGCACCTGCGGTCGGTGCATGAGCTGCAGACCGGATGCGAAGCGGAAGTCCAGACTGTCGATGAGGTCATCGGTGTAGGAATAGAACCTCACGAAGAACCATCCTGCGCCCTTCGACACGAGCTCAGGAGGCATCTCCTGGATGCGCGAACCTGTGGACGGGTGGAAGTGGGTGCGCCACCGCTTCCTGCCGGGCCCCTCCTCACCGACGACTATCGTCGCGACTTCGTCCCAGACTTCGGGTGTGGCGGCGGAAAGCACCGGCGGCGTCGGCCCGAAGAAGGGCCCCATCCGTGCGCTCGAGTCCGGAAGAACTGCTCCCTCGAGCCGGACATCCAGCCTGTGCCGAGCGAGGCGGCTTTCGTGACCGTCCGGGCGTCTGAAGGCCACGTGGCCGTCTTCCGCGTCGAGGTCGAAGTAATGGGCCGTGTAGGCGCCGTCAGGCAACACCGGCTCGGGAGCCACCGGCCCCGGACGGCCGAGCGGCTTCCAGTCAGAAGGCGCAACCACCAGACACAGGCCTCTGCCGGGACAGTGCACCCGGCGACCCTGCCGGGCATCGGCGTCGAGTTTGAAGACCAACAGTTCCTTCGAGAAATCTCCGGACCAGACTTCAGGGCCGGGCCCCTCCGCCGAGTCCACGCAGGAACGGGAGACCAGCCTCACCGGAGAGTCCAGGGATGGGAGCTGATAGAACCCCGACCTCTCTTCCAAGGGGATGCCGTCGATGACCGGCACCCACTCGAGAGAGGAGTCATCGAGCTCGATGACCTCCACCCCGATGACCCACCCCGCTCCCTCCCAGCGACAGACCAGCTCAGCGCGTGGTGGGCCCACAGCCGGTCGGGCCGCCGGTGCAGCGCGCGGGGCCGTCGGCGAAGCCTGGGATGATTGAACCTCGGAGATGCGCGACCTACCTCCCCGCTTCTCGGGAGGTATCCTGCGGCGTACGGAGCGCCGGTCAGGTGCAACCGAACTGGACTGTTCGCCTGGCGCCAGAGAGGTGTCAGCTTCGACAGAAGAAGGTGATGGCTGGGGAGCGGGCATAGCCCCCGGAGCCTCTTCTCTTCCGAGGGAAGACCCATCCGGCTGCTCGGAGAGGCGAAGGTGGTCCGCATTATCCTCCGGTACTACAGGGGTGAGGGGGTCCCCCTGAGCCGATTCCCCTATCGGCCTGGGCTTCTCGGGAAGGACCGTAGGCTGGACGCTGACGGCCATCCCGGGCCGCTCGGGTTCGAGACCGAC
>DPMO01000013.1 GCA_003541445.1 Clostridiales bacterium
CCAGGGCGATGAGGGCGTAGAAGCTTCCCCACTGAAGGGCGTTGACAACGCTTTGCAGGAACACGTTCACGGCGCTGACTCCTCGCTGTTGTCTACTTTGACTGGTGGGAGCCTGGCGCCGGGGGCGCTGGGCCCCCGGCGCCCGTCCGTTCAGCAGGCCGAAGCTTACTCCGGCTCGACGAACTTGTAGAACTCGAACTCGCCCTCCTCGCTTATCCTGACCACGACACAGGCCTTGATGGGGTCGCCCTCCTCGGTGAAGGTCATGTTGCCGGTGATACCCTCGAAGTTCTTGATCCTGGCCAGGGCGTCCCGGACGGCCTTGCGGTCGGCCTCGATGTCACCGGTGAGACCGCCGGTGTCCTTGATGGCCTGCTCGATGAGATGCAGGCTGTCCCAGGTGAGGGCGGCCACGTCGTCCGGCACGTAGCCGTACTTGGCCTCGTAGCGGTCGATGAACTCCTTGGTCGCACCCGTCGCGCCGGCCGCGGCGTAGTGAGTGGTGAAGAAGCAGCCGTAGCAGTCTTCCCCGGCGAGGTTCACGAGCTCGGCCGAGCCCCAACTGTCACTGCCGACGATGGGCTTGTCGAACCCGAGCTGGTGGGCCTGCTTGAGGATGAGAGGCACTTCGTCGTAGTACTGCGGCGTGAACAGGAACTCAGCCCCCGAATCGATGATCTTGGTGAGCTGTGCGCTGAAGTCGCGGTCCTTCGTGGTGAAGCTCTCGAAGGCCACCACGGAGCCGGGGCCGTGCAACTCCTCCCAGGCCGCCTTGAAGAACTCCGCCAGCCCCTTCGGGTAGTCGCTGGCCACGTCGTAGAGCACGGCCGCCTTGGTGAAGCCGAACTCCTCGGTGACGAACTTGGCCGCGGCGGGCCCCTGGAAGTCATCCAGGAAACAGGCCCTGAACACCCATGGGCGGTCCTTGGTCGTCCTGGGGTTGGTCGACCACGGGCTTATCATGGGGCACTCCAGGTTGTTGGCCACCTCCCCGGCGGGGACGGCCTGCTTGGAGGCCTGGGGCCCGATGATGGCCAGCACCTGGTCCTGCGTGATGAGCTTGGTGTTGGCCGCCACGGCCGACTCGGCCTTCGACTCGTTGTCCTCGATGATGAGTTCGACCTTGTAGGTCACCCCGCCGACCTCGAGACCGCCCGCGGCTTCGATGTCCTCGAGCCACATCTCGGCGGCGTACTTGGTCCCCTCGCCGACCTTCGGGATGTCACCCGTGAGCGGCGCGTTGATGCCGATCTTTATGACGGCCTGCTCCGCCGGGCCACACCCCGCACCCGCGAAGACGACCACCAACAATGCGGCGACCAGTACGGTCAAGCGCCCTATCCTCCTCGACATCTGTCTCCATGCCCCCCCTTCGCTTTGGGCGCTTCCGGGCGTCCCCCTGAAGCGCGTTACCTGAGTCTTCAAGGGAGACTGAAAATATCCTCTTTTCCCACGCGTGTCCTTTTATGTCCACGGGGAGAGTTGAGGCGGCCCGCAAGCCTGGTGCGGGAGGGGCTATCTCTCACGCGAGACCGGCGAGGCGAGGAAGAAGAGCAGTCCGGCCTCCGCGACGACGTTCCCCTCGACGCGAGCGACGGCCCGGCCGCGGCCGGCGCGCCCGCGCAGGCTCGTCACCGTGACCTCCAGGGTGACCTTCTCTCCCGGGCGCACCGGGCGCCGGAAGCGGGCCCGGTCGATGCCGCCGAAGAGAGGCAACCGGTCGCGGTTGACGGGGTCGGCCAGGACGGCGACGGCACCGGCCTGGGCCATGGCCTCGATGAGGAGGACCCCCGGGACCATCGGGTTTCCCGGGAAGTGCCCCTCGAACCATTCCGCGTCACGCGGGGGGGTCCATTCGGCCACGACCCGCTGTCCGGGCTCGAGCTCGACCACCCGGTCCACGAAGAGGAAAGGCGGCCGGTGGGGCAGGATGTCCCGGGGTTCCGGCAGGACCGTCTCCCGGGCCGCGGACCTCTCCAACCACTGCATCCGATGTCCGGTCATCAACATCAATCCCTCCAGCGTCCCAGCACGACGCAGGCGTTGTGGCCTCCGAAGCCCAACGAGACGGAAAGGCAGGCTTCAAGGTCCACCTCGCGGGCGCGGCCGGGGACGTAATCGAGGTCGCACTCAGGGTCGGGGTCGCTGAGGTTCATCGTCGGTGGCACCACGCCGCGCGCCAGGGCCAGCGCGCAGACGGCGAGCTCCACGGCGCCCGCCGCCCCCATGAGGTGTCCGGTGGCGGGCTTGGTCGAACTCACGGCCAGGCGGTAGGCGTGCCGGCCGAAGGCAAGCTTGATGGCCCGCGTCTCGGCGGCGTCGTTGGCCGGGGTCCCGGTCCCGTGGGCGTTCACGTACCCGACCCTCTCGGGGGAGAGCCCCGCGTCGCGCAGGGCCAGGGCCATGCAGGTCCCGGCCCTGCTGCCGTCCGGCCGCGGCAGAACCAGGTGGTAGGCGTCGGCGTTGGCGGCGAAGCCGAGCACCTCCGCGTAGATGCGGGCTCCCCTGGAAGCGGCCGCCGCCGCCTCCTCCACCACCAGGACCCCGGCCCCCTCCCCCATGACGAAGCCGTCCCGGGCCCGGTCGAACGGCCGGCAGGCCCCCTCCGGGTCGTCGTTCCGGGTCGACATCGCCTGGGCCGAGCAGAACGCGGCCAAGCTGATGGGTGTGATGGCCGCCTCCGCCGCCCCGGCCAGGACGATGTCGGCCTCGCCGCGCTGGATCATCCGGAGCGCGTCACCGACGGCGTTGGTCCCGGTGGCGCAGGCCGTGACCGGGCCGCCGCACGGCCCCCGGAAGCCCCACCTCAGGGCCACCTGGGCCGCGGCCATGTTGGCGATCATCATCGGCACGGTGAAGGGACTGACCCGGCGGGGCCCCGCCGCCGCCAGGACCCGGACCTGCCTTTCCAGGGTGGCTATCCCTCCCGTGCCCGACCCCACCCACACCGCGACACGGCCGGGGTCCACACCGGCCGGGAGAGGGTCGAGGCCGGCGTCCGAGAGGGCCAGGGCGGCGGCCGCCGTGGCGAACTGGGCGAAGCGGTCCATGCGGCGGGCGTCCCGGCGGTCCATGTAGTCCTCGGGGTCGAAGTCGGTTATCTCCGCCGCGATCTGCGTGGAGAAAGGTGAGGGGTCGAAGCTGGATATGCGCCGGACCGGGGACCGCCCCTCGACGACGTTCTCCCAGAAAGTCTCCACCGTCCGGCCCGCCGGCGTGACCAGGCCGAGGCCGGTGACGACCGCCCGCCTAGCCAAGGTGAAGCCCCCCGTCCACTTGCACCACCTGCCCCGTTATGTAAGCGGCGGCCTCGGAGGTCAGGAAGACGACGGCGTAGGCCACCTCGGCCGGGTCGCCGGCCCGGCCCGCGAGAGTCGCCGCGACGATGCTGTCTCGGACCCTGTCGGGCAGGCTTTCCGTCATGGCCGTCGGGA
>DPMO01000032.1 GCA_003541445.1 Clostridiales bacterium
GAGCTGCCCCTTCTGCCGCTCCGGGGCATGCTGGTTTTCCCCCACATGACGGTCCATCTCGAGGTCGGGCGGGAGAAGTCCCTCTGCGCCGTGAACGAGGCCATGATAAGGGACCGCCTGATTCTTCTGGCCAGCCAGAGAGAGAGCTCGGTGGAACAGCCGGAGCCGCAGGACATCAATGACGTCGGCTGCCTCGCGGAGGTCAGGCAGCTCGTCAAGCTGCCCGGCGGCACCTACCGCGTCCTGGTCTCCGGCCTCGCCCGCGCCAGGATACACCAGTACACGAGACTCGAGCCTTTCCTGCGGGTGAGGGCCGAGGAGCTCGTGGAGACCGAGGAGCTCACCGCGGAGGTCGAGGCTCTGATGCGGGCCGTGAGCCGGCAGTTCGACCGGTTCGTCCGCATCAGCCGCAAGCTTTCCGCCGAGGCCGCCGGGTCCGTCTCGGACATCTCCGCCCCCGGCCGGTTCGCCGACACCGTCGCCGCACAGCTGCATCAGGTCCTGAAGCTTGAGGACAAGCAGGCCCTCCTCGAGGCGGAGGACGTCCGGGACAGGCTGATGCTCCTGAACGAGCTCCTGAACCGGGAGATCGAGATCGTCGAACTCGAGCGCAAGATCAGCCTCCGGGTCCGCAAGCAGATGGAGAAGACCCAGAGGGAGTACTACCTGAGGGAGCAGCTCAAGGCCATCCATCACGAACTCGGGGACAAGGAGGACCGCGCCTCCGAGGTCGAGGAATACCGGGAGAAGCTGAAGAAGGCCGACCTTCCGGACGTGGTCCGGGAGAAGGCCGAGAAGGAGATAGACCGGCTGGAGAAGATGCCGCCGATGGCGGCCGAGGCCGTCGTCGTCAGGACCTATCTCGACTGGATTTTCGCCCTCCCTTGGAACGTCGAGACGACCGACCGCCTCGACATCGGCGTGGCCGAGCAGGTCCTCGAAGAGGACCATTACGGCCTGCGGAAGCCCAAGGAGCGCATCCTGGAGTACCTGGCCATCCGCAAGCTGGCCCAGGACATGCGCGGGCCCATCCTCTGCCTCGTCGGCCCTCCGGGGACGGGCAAGACGTCGCTGGCCAAGTCTGTGGCCAGGGCGCTGGACCGCAACTTCGTCCGCATCTCCCTCGGGGGGGTGCGGGACGAGGCGGAGATACGCGGCCACCGCCGGACCTATGTCGGGGCCCTGCCCGGCCGGATCATCCACGGGATGAAGGTCGCGGGCTCGAAGAACCCGGTCTTCCTCATGGACGAGATAGACAAGCTGACGAGCGACTTCCGCGGGGACCCGGCCGCGGCCCTGCTCGAGGTTCTCGACCCGGAGCAGAACGTCGCCTTCACCGACCACTACCTGGAGCTTCCCTTCGACCTCTCCAAGGTGCTCTTCATAACGACGGCCAACACCACCTACACCATCCCCAGGGCCCTCCTGGACCGGATGGAGGTCATCCACCTCACCGGGTACACCGAGGAGGAGAAACTCCACATCGCCCGGGGGCACCTGTGGCCCAAGGTCCTGAAAGAGCACGGCCTCAAGCACGGCGACATCGACATCTCGGACAACGCCGTGAGGCGCATCATCCAGCGGTACACCCGCGAGGCCGGGGTGAGGAACCTCGAGCGGGAGCTCTCGACCGTCGCCCGCAAGGTCGCCCGGGAGATCGTCGAAGGCCGCAAGACCCCCGTCCGGATCTCGGCCCAGAACCTCCAGCACTACCTGGGCGTGCCCCGCTTCCGCTGCGGGACGGCGGAGGAGCGCGACCAGGTCGGGGTGGCCACCGGCGTCGCCGTCACGGACGCGGGCGGGGACGTCATGCCCATCGAGGTCACGGTGATGCCGGGCAAGGGCAACCTCATCCTGACCGGCAAGCTCGGCGAGGTGATGCGGGAGTCGGCTCAGGCCGCCCTGAGCTACATCCGCAGCCGGACGAAGGCTCTGGGGCTCGACCCGAAGTTCCACGAGAAGTGTGACATCCACGTCCACATCCCGGAGATCGCCACCCCCAAGGAGGGGCCGTCGGCGGGCATCTCCATCGCGGCCTCGATGGTCTCGGCCCTCACCGGACACGCCATCCGCCACGACGTGGCCATGACCGGGGAGATCACCCTGCGCGGCCGCGTGCTTCCGGTCGGGGGGGTCAAGGAGAAGGTCCTCGGCGCCCACCGGGCCGGGATAGCGACGGTCATCCTGCCCCGGGAGAACGAGAAGGACCTCGAGGAGATACCGTCGTCCGTCAAGCGGAAGCTCGACATCACCCTTGTCGAGCATATGGACGAGGTGCTCGACATCGCTCTGGTCGGCGGACTCCAGGCCGTGGTCGGAGACCTCGCCGGGCGGTCGGGTGACGAGGGGTCTGACGGTGACGCCCTGGACGACGGCGGTCAGGCCGACCGTGACACCCCCGGCCAGATCCTCCCGCCCGACCTGCCGGGCGTCAGGGAGCTCCCGGTGACGCGTCCCGGGACTCCGGCCTAGACGGACCCACGCTCCCGTCCGCCTCCTCCTGTCGGCCTGACGTCGTCCGGGCGGCCGCCGCTGGGAACTCGGCCACGACCATCCCCCCCAGGATGAGCAGACAGCCCAGCTGTGCCCACAGCCCGAGCCTCTCCTCGAGGACGAGCCAGCCGAAGAGTGCGGCGAACACCGGTTCGGTGGCCAGGATGAGGGCCGTGTGCGTCGGAGGCGTGTACCTCTGGGCCGTCGTCTGGACGAGGAAGGCGACGGCCGTGCCCAGGAGGCCGGTGAGGACGATGGCGCCGATCGGCAGGCGGCTCAGAGGGGCCGGGGGAAGGACGGCGTCGGTCCCCGTCAGGAGATAGGACGCAAGGCACACGGCGGCGTAGCCGACGGCGGCCGCGGCCACCTGAAGGGTCGCCAAAGCTCCGGTCCCTCCGAAGGAGCGGGCCCCGGCGGCCGAGAAGCGCCCGAGGGTCACGATGTGCAGGGCGAAGAAGAGGGCGCAGGCCAGAACGAGGAGGTCGCCCGTGGTGGTCGGCGGCAGGGCGACGCCCTCACCCGAGGCTCCCGTCCTGCCGGGAGCCGGCGCCAGGAAGAGTAGCCCCATCCCGAGGAGGGCGAGGGCCGTCCCGCCCACCGCCTGTCGGGACGTCCTCTGCCGGAAGAGCGCCGAGGACAGCACAGGCACAAGGACGACAGACAGGCCGGTGATGAACCCGGCCCGTGAGGCCTGCGTGAGGCGTAGGCCGAACGTCTGGAAGGTGTAACCCCCCCACAGGCAGGCCCCCACCACCAGGCCTGGGACAGCCAGGCGCCGCCAGTTCGCCCTGACGTCGCGCCAGAAGACGGCCGCCAGGCACAGCGCGGCCAGGGCGAAGCGGAGGGCGAGGAAGGTCATCGTCGGGAACTCCGCCACCGCCTGCTTGACGATGACGAAGGTGCTTCCCCAAAGGAGCGACACCAGGAGAAGGGCCCCGTCGGCGAGGAGACGCCGGCGGCCGGCGGGTTGTGGGCTGAAGTCGTCCAGAGGGCTCACTTCCTGTCCTGATGTCGTAGTTTCTGGCCCGCACTCTTTTCCCCTTCCGGCGGCGGGCGGACCCCGGACCGAGGGAGGGCAGGACGCCGTGCGCGGCCGACACGGGACGACACCCGGAGTGCGCGGCGAAAGAACAGCCCATCGAGCACTGAGAGATAGCCAACCGTGGCAGAGGTTTCGGGCCCGTCCGGGGACCGGGTCCGCAGGTTCCGTTCCCATGCCGTCTAAAGCTCCGGACAGACCGGAGGGAGGACGGCTCCTCAGTGTCGGTGACCCGCCCCGAAGACCCCACGCTTTCCGCCCGCATCCCCTTCATTCCGCCGCCGCACGCCCCCGTCCGGCGCGTGGTCCTGCGCCGACCGCGTCCGGAGGACCTGGTCGAGGTCTGCCGGTGGGACGCCGACCCTGACCTCGTGGAGTCCTTCGGGGCCCCGCCGAGCCACCTCGCCCGAGGGGACATGAGGTACCTGCACGCCATAGAGGTCGGCGGCCGCTTCGTCGGACTCGTCGGGCTCTCGGAGGTCTCGCGGGTGGCGCGCTCGGCCGAACTCCGCGTGGTCATCGGCCGCCCCGCAGACCGCGGGCACGGGCTCGGACGGGAGGCCGTGCAGGCCTACCTCGAGTGCGTGCGGGCCCTCTTCGACCTCGACCTCGTCTACGTCAAGGTCCTCCTGGGGAACCGCCGGGCCATCCGCTGCTTCAGTAGCTGCGGGTTCCGTCCGGCGGGCATCCTCCGGGTGCGCCACGACCGGCGCTACGCGGACCCGCCCCTTTCTGACGATGTGTTGCTGATGGCCTTCGCTCTACACCACATAGGCGAGAGCCCGTCCGCTCACCGCGGCCGCCGCGGGGCCCCGAGGCTTGACACATGAAGCGCCGGAGGGGGCGGACCGGCGGGTATCATCACGTCGGTCCAGGACGAGGTCGTGTCCCTGGACCTCGAGGCCAAGACTCTCAGGACCGCCTCGGGGAGCGAGTATTCCTTCGACAAGCTCGTCCTGGCCACCGGCTCTGAGCCCGTCGTTCCGAAGGACCTGCCGGGCACGGACCTCGACAACGTCTTCACCATCAGGAAGAGCTACGCGTACCTCACGGAGGTCCACCGCCGGTTGGCCGACTGCCGTGACATCGTCATCATCGGCGGCGGGTTCATCGGGGCCGAGATGGCCGACGAACTCGCGCGGCGTGAGGACCGCAACATCACCCTCATCGAGATCATGGGCCACTGCCTCTGGCAGTCGTTCGACCCCGAGTTCTGCGAGATGGGGGAGAAGGCCCTGGCCGAGAAGGGTGTGAAGGTCCTCACCGGGACCAAGGTCCTGGGAATCACCGGTGACCGCAAGGTCGAGGCCGTGGAGACCTCTGACGGTCGGTTCAAGGCCGACGCCGTGGTCCTGGCCGTCGGAGCCCGACCGAACACCGCCCTGGCGGCTGAGGCCGGACTGCGCCTGACCCCGCGGGGAGCCGACGCCGTGGACTCGGGCATGAGGACGAGCCACCCCGACGTGTTGGCCGTGGGCCACTGCGCCGCCAAGACCGATTTCTTCAGCGGCGGGGAGTCGCCGGTCATGCTTGCTTCGGTGGCGACCATAGAGGCGCGGACGGCCGGAGCCAACCTGTATTCCGTCAAGGCCATGCTGCCGGGAGGGTCCACGCCCGGCGCTTTCTCCACGGTCGTCGGCGGGCTGGCCCTCGGTTCAGCCGGGTTGACCGAGACCGAGGCCAGGCGCAGGGGCATCGACGTCACCGTCGGGCTGGGCGAGTCGGTCGACCGGCACCCCGGGACCCTGCCGGGCGCCCGTCCGATAAAGGTCAAGCTCGTCTTCTCCGCCATGTCCGGTGAGCTCCTCGGCGACATCCTCTGCTCACCTCGGCGCCGACGACCTATCCGGTCGTCACCGCCGCCTGGGACTACCTGGGCCACGTCTTGACACGTCCAAGCTGAGGGCATTAGAGTATAGGCAACCCTTGCCGCCCCGGCGCCAGGCCGCGGGCGGAAGCGTAGAGGCCATGACGGGGAGGAGTAGGTCGGCCTCCACCTCCAGAGAGGGGAACTCGGCGGGCTGGAAGGTTCCCCGGGCGCGGAGCCGGCCGAAGGTCGCCCCGGAGCCGGCGGGCTGAAAGCGCGCCGTCGCGGCGTGTGTCAGGCCCGCCCGGGTTGAGCCCGTTACAGCTACGAGAGGGCCCGCCGACGACTTCGAGGTGCGGCGGGAACCAAGGTGGTACCGCGGAGAGGCCGAGGCCCTCCGCCCTTGCGGGCGGAGGGCCTTTCACATCCGCCTCTGACCCGTCTCTCACCGTTCGCGGCCGGGCGCCGGTCGCATCGGATGACGGGTGTCCGAGCCGCCCGCCTGCGTTCCCGTTTCCTGCGCCCCGCCGCCGGCGGCCCGAGGAGGACTGGAGGACGAAGGGCATGACGGACACGGGCACCACCACCGCGGATCGAAAGGGCGGCCTGCCGGCCGGCGCCCTACCGCCGGCCTACGACCCGGCCGGGACCGAGAAGAAGTGGCAGGACTTCTGGCTCGAGCACGACCTCTTCCGCGCCCGGACAGACCCGGCGCGGGAGCCGTTCTGCATCGTCATCCCTCCCCCGAACGTGACCGGCGCGCTCCACATGGGACACGCCCTCGACAACACTATCCAGGACATCCTGACCCGGTGGCGGCGGATGCTGGGCTACGCCACCCTGTGGCTCCCGGGGACGGACCACGCCAGCATCGCCACCCAGAGGGTGGTCCTGAACCGCCTGGCCGAACAGGGGGTGACGCGGGATGAACTCGACCGGGAGTCGTTCCTCGAGCACGCCTGGGCCTGGAAGGACGAGTACGAGAAGACCATCATCGGCCAGCTCCAGCGGCTGGGCTGTTCCTGCGACTGGTCGCGTACCCGCTTCACCATGGACGAGGGCC
>DPMO01000161.1 GCA_003541445.1 Clostridiales bacterium
TAGCCGGGCCGGATGAGCCCGCCGTCCTTCAGCCCGGCCGGAGGGTCGTCGTCCAGGGCCCTCTCGATGAGGGCCACCAGCTCCGGCACGGGGTCGAGGCGGCGGGCCAGTTCCATGAGGAGGGCGGCGCTGGCGCCGGCACCCTCCGGTCCCTCCAGGCCGGCCCGCAGGGCGGGGACGGCCCGGAGCGATTCCGCCAGGGCGAGAAGGTCGCGGGCTCCGGCCGAACCGGCCTCGGCCCGGGCCACGAGCCTCTCCAGGTCGTGGACCCGGCGCAGTTCCGTCCGCAGCTCCTCCCGGACGAGCTCACGCTCGACGAGCCGGGCCACAGCCTCCTGCCTCGAGCGGATGGGGTCCAGCTCGGTCAACGGGTGGAGGACCCAGGAGCGCAGGGTCCGGCCCCCCGCGGCGGTCACGGTGTGGTCGAGCACGCCGAGCAGGGTGGCCCGACGCCTCCGCGGTCCGGAGGCGCCACCCGGGGTCGCCCCGGCCTCCGGTCCGCCGGAGCGCAGGGGTTCGACGAGCTCGAGGTTGCGCCGGGTGGCGGCGTCGAGGGCCATCGTCCTGCCGCCCGTGTCGGTGCGCAGGGTGCGAATGTGCCCGAGGCTCCCGACCTGGCAGTCCCGGAGGTAGGCGATGAGGGCGCCGGCGGCGGCCGTGGCCAGGGGCCGCCCGGCGAGACCGTAGGGCTCCAGCGAGGCCGTCCCGAAGTGCTCGAGGAGGGTCCGGGCGGCCTCCGCCGGTCGGAAGGCCTGCTCACGGTACGTCCTCAGGGGGGTCCTGAGGGAGGCCGCGACGATCCCGGAGACCTCGGGGTCCTCTCCGACGGCCGGCTGGGCCACGACCTCGGCCGGTTCGAGGCAGGAGAACTCGGCCGCGAACCTCGCCCGGCCCGCCTCGCCCGAGAAGTCCTCGGCTCGGAACTCGCCGGTGGAGTAGTCCAGCCAGGCCAGGCCCAGGGACCCCGTCTTCGGGTCGAGGGCCACGCAGGCGATGTAGTTGTTGCCCTTCTCGGGAAGGGACGTCGGGTCGAGGACCGTCCCCGGGGTGACGACCCTCACCACCTCCCGGCGGACGAGTCCCTTGGCCTTGCGCGGGTCCTCGACCTGCTCGCACACAGCCACCTTGTAGCCCTTCTCGACGAGGCGGGCTATGTACCCCTCGGCGGAGTGATGCGGGACCCCGCACATCGGGACCCTGCGGCCCCCTCCCGTCGTGCGCGAGGTGAGGGTGATGTCGAGCTCCCTGGCCCCCACCTCCGCGTCCTCGAAGAACATCTCGTAGAAGTCGCCCAGCCTGAAGAAGAGGAGGGCGTCGGGATGGACCGCCTTGAGCCGGTGGTACTGCTTCATCATCGGGGTCGACAGGCTGTCGGTCAGGACGGGCACCTTCCCTCCGCACGGACGCGTCCCGCGTTCGGCCCGCCGGCGTCCCGGTCCCCCACGCAACGGCCCTCGAGGCTCCACGTGTGGGCCTCCTCCACCCTCACGACGACCTCGCGGCCGACGAGGTCGGCGGGCTTCACCCCTTCCGGGGGCCTGAAGAGGACGAGCTTGTTCGTCCGGCTGCGGCCGGCGGCGAGTCCCGGGCGCCTCTCGGCCTCACCCTCGACCAGCACCTCCACCTCACAGCCGACGAGCTCGCGGTTCCTGGCCAGGCTCACCTCGTTCTGGGTTTCGATGAGACGGTGGAGCCTCTCCTTCTTCACCTCGGGCGGGACCTGGTCCGGCGCCTCCGCGGCGGGGGTCCCCCTCCGGGGTGAGTAGGCGAAGGTGAACGCCGAATCGAAGCGGACCTCCCGCACCAGGCTGAGGGTGTCCTCGAAGTCGGCGTCGGTCTCGCCCGGGAAGCCCACGATGAGATCGGTGGAGAAGGCCGCCCCGGGGACCCGGCGCCGGATGCGCTCGACGAGGGCCAGGTAGTCCTCGCGCGTGTAACCGCGGTTCATCCTCTTCAGGATGCGCGTCGAGCCCGACTGGGCGGGAAGGTGGAAGTTCTCACACACCCGTTCGCATTCGGCCACGGCCTCGATGATGTCGTCGGTGAAGTTGCGCGGGTGGGATGTGGTGTACCTGATGCGCGCCACCCCTTCGACCCGGTCGAGCTCCCGGAGGAGCCCGGAGAAGGTCCGCCCGGGACCCGCCGGCAGGTCGCGGCCGTAGGAGTTCACGTTCTGCCCGAGCAGGTAGACCTCCTTGAAGCCCTCCAGAGCCAGCTCCTCCACCTCCCGCCGGATGTCCTCGGGAAGGCGGCTCCTCTCGCGCCCCCTGACATAGGGCACGATGCAGTAGGTGCAGAAGCTGTCACAGCCGTACATGATGGTCACCCAGGCCCGCACACCGGGGTCCCGCCGCACGGGAAGGCCCTCGACGACCTCGCCCCGGGCCTCGGTCCAGACCTCCACCACCGGCCCCGGGCGGGCCCCGGCCCTGGCGGCGGCCGCCTCCTGGATGAGGTCGGGCAGGCGGTAGAGGTTGTGGGTGCCCATGATGATGTCGACCCCGGACGCCCGCCGCAGGATGCGCTCCACCGCCCCTTCCTGCTGGCTCATGCAGCCGGCGACAACGATGACCAGGCCCGGGTGCCGGCGCTTGAGTCCCTGCAGCTCACCGATACGGCCCAGGATGCGCTTCTCCGCCGTCTCGCGCACGCAACAGGTGTTGACAAGGATGAGGTCGGCGTCCTCCGGGCCGCCGGCCTTCTCGTAGCCGATCTCAGCCAGAACGCCCCTTATGACCTCCGAGTCGTGGACGTTCATCTGGCACCCGTAGGTCTCGACATGGGCCCTCGGCGGCTCGTCGGCGTCCGGCCGCCGGCCGTGGACCCGCCAGGCCAGTTCAGGGTCGTACCTTGACTCCATGAGGGAGCCTCCGTTCCTTTCGTCCGGGGAAGGCCTCTCGGCGGCGTCACCTGTGCGCCGTCACCGAGCGCGGCAGGGGGGACTGCGCCGGTCCAGATGGGCTGGACCTCTTCTGCGTCATCCAGTGTATCCCTTCAGCCTCGGAGGCAAACCGTCCGGGCCCCCGGCCGGGGCCAGAGGCAGGCCCACGGTGACGAGTTCCCACGGGTCGAGGCGGAGCTCCCAGGAGGGCTCCGCTCCCTCGCCGCGTGCCGGGCGTTCGGCCAGGTCGAGCCGTTCGGGCGGTCCGAGGCAGGCCCCGGCCCCGGCTTCGAAGAGCACCGTCGCGCACGTCGGCGAGAGGTTCACCAGGCGCACCACCAGCCGGCAGGTCTCCCCGTCGCCCGGTCCTTCGAAGCTCTTCTTGACGGCCGTGACCACGACGGCGTCAGGCCGCTCCGCCTCGAGGACCCTGAGTTCGAGCAGGCCGCCCGCCGCCCGGAGGGTCCCGTCCGGGCCCACCGGCCGCACCTCCGGGTCGCCGCCGTCACCGTGCGCGCCACCCGGGCCGCCGTTCCCGGTCTGGGACGGTCCCGCCCGGGACAGGCACAGCAGCGGCGGCTCGAGCCGGCCGAGCAGGTCCACGGCCCCGGCCTCCCGCCAGTCGCCGCGGTGCACCGACAGGGCGTACTCCAGTTCGTGCCGGCCGGGGCATTGCCCCTCAGGTGTGGCCACCCCGGGGCCCGCGTGCCCGGGCCGGTTCTCGAGGTCGTCCCGGGACAGCCAGCCGACGCTCCTCACGAGGGTGAGGGCGAGTCCCTCTCCGCGGCCGACCACCGCGTACTCGGGCAGGCCGGGGGCGAAGACGGTGAGCCCCCCGGCTCCGAAGAACCCGCGGTGAGGCCACGTGCCCGAGGGCAGCTCCGCCCATGCGCCGCCGTCGCCCACGGGCTCGACCGCCGGGCGCTGCACCACGGAGAAGTGGCTCAGAGCGTAGTGCGAGTCGAAGGGACGGGGCACCGGGAAGACGGCCTGAAGACGGTGGTCGCGGGCGCGGTTGTCGAAGACCGTCCTCAGGCGTACCAAAGCCTCCCCGGCCACCAGGCTGACCAGGGTGACGACCTCCATCTCGACTACATGTCGCCGGTCCCTCAGCCGCCTTCTCCTGTCCGCCGAGAGCCCGACAGGCAGACGGTAGAGGGCGGTGACCTCCAGTGTCGCCCTCACCGGTCCCGTCTCGACGACCCGCACCTTCACCCGGCGGAGGGGCCGGGAGACGATGTGGTCCTCCGGAGGTGGGCAGTACGTGTAGAGGTCGCCCCGGTCCCCTCCGTCGGTCAGGCGGTGTAGACCCGGGTACGTCAGTCCCGACCTCTTGTCCGTCACGTCGAGGGTCCCGTCGGGGCGGACGACGACCCTGAAGACGTCGTTCTCCAGGCCGGGCCCCTGCGGACCCTGCGTCACGGCCGCGGCCGCCCGGTCGGGCCCGTCGGGGCGGGCCGACCCCTCCGACCGTCCGCCCGGGGCCGCCTCGACCCTGTAGCGCCGCCAGCCGAGGCCCGGGACGTCCTCGGCGAGGAAGATGACCCGCCGCTCGCGGGAGCGGCGGCCGAGGACGCGGACCCGCTGCACCGCCGGGTCGGAGATGAGGGCCCGGACCTCCTCCTTCAGGGCGGTCATGTCGAGGTCCCCGACCTCACGGTCGCCGAGGACCAGTTCGATCCGGGCCCTGCCCGGTTCGGGACGGCTCAGCCGCACCTGGTCCACGACCATACCCAGGATCTCGCGTCCGGGCAGGAGCGGGAGGAGGCCGCGGAGCTGAAGGGGTGAGAGCTCGAGGTCGAAGACCGTGTCCTCGCCGCCGGCGGCGACCTCCTGGCAGGGGACCCCGAGGTCGCCCGCCCCCTCCCCCGCCGTCCACCGGGCGGCCTGTGAGGCCGAGGTCGCGTCACCTGGTGCCGCCGCCCGCACCGTCAGGTGGTCTGCGTCCGGCGCGACGGCCTCGACGAGGCCGCCCCTCCGCACCGGACCGCAGTTGACGACGACGAACTCCGTCCCTCCCGCCCGGAGGCGCCGGTCCAGGGCGGCTTCCGCCCGCTCCAGGAGACCCTTTCCGACCTGCTCGACCTTGTCGAACCTCGTCTCCATCTCCCGGTGCACGACATCGATGCTGCACCCGCAGATGCTGTCGTGCGGGTGGTTCTTCAGGAGGAGACGCCAGGCGTAGTCGAGTTCCGCCGTCGGGTAGGGCAGGGCTCCCAGGAGCCAGGCCATGGCTGACGCCGGCTCCACCTTCCGCGTGAGGAGCGACTCGACCCGGTGGTTCCGCTGTTTCTGGCGGAGGCGGGCCGAGAGCGTCCCCGCCAGGACCGGGGCCCGGCGCCCGGACCGGAGCTCACCCGTCACCACGGCCGACCGCCGTCCTCCGGCCCGGACCTCGCCGGGAAGAGCGTCCCCCAGCGCCTTCCGCAGCTCG
>DPMO01000163.1 GCA_003541445.1 Clostridiales bacterium
TGCCCCGAGCTCGAGTACAGACCCATCGAGGAACTCATCAAGGACCTGGGCTAGGACATGCAGGGAGGGCGGACCTTGGCAGCTTTCGATGTAGTAACGTGTGGGGAGGCGATGGTCCTCTTCAGCCCCGACACTCAGGGGCCGCTGCGGCACGTGTCGCTGTTCCGCAAGTACGCCGCAGGGGCGGAACTGAACCTCAGCGTGGCCCTGGCCCGGCTGGGGCTGCGGGCGGCCTTCCTCACCAGACTGGGCGATGACGAGTTCGGCCACCACATCCTGTCCTGCATGCGGGCCGAGGGGCTGGACACCAGCCTGGTACGCCTCGACCCGACCCGGTCCACGGCCGTCTACTTCAAGGAGTACCGGCCGCTGGGCGACACGTGTGTCTACTACTACCGCCGGGGAAGCGCGGCCAGCGCCCTCGGGCCGGAAGACCTGGACCCTTCCTGGCTGGAGGGAGCGCGACTGGTCCACCTGACGGGCATCACTCCGGCCCTGAGCGACTCCTGCCGTCTCCTCTGCCTCCGCATGCTGGAGGCGGCCTGTGAGATGGGCGTGCCCGTCTCCTTCGACCCCAACGTGAGGCTCAAGCTGGTGCCCAGAGAGGAAGTCCCCCACCTCATGGAGCCCTTCATGCGCCAGTGTCGCCTGCTCCTGCTCAACGAGGCCGAACTCGACCTCCTCTTCGGGACGGCAGACCCGGATGTGGCGGCGCCGCGGGCGTTCGAATGGGGGGTGGAGGTGCTGGCGGTCAAGAGGGGCGCGCGGGGAGGCGTGGCCCTGACCAGCCGGGGCGAGGTGGTTTCGCAGGAGGGGTTCCGGCCCGCCCGCCTCGTCGACCCTGTCGGAGCCGGTGACGGTTTCGACGCCGGCTTCGTCTACGGATACCTCATGGGCTGGCCGCTGGAGCGTTGCCTGACCCTGGCCAATCTGGTGGGCGCGTCCGCCACGGCCGTGCCGGGGGACTACGAGGGCTACCCCTTCCGGCACGAGGTCGACGCGTACCTCGGTCCGCCCGCCGCAGGGTGCTAGCGGTCCTGGCCGCAGCATCGCCGCAGTATCAGGGCACAGGAGGTGTCAGCGAACCTTGCCGCGACTTTCGCCTACTGTCACCGAGGTCCCGCAATCGGGGATCAGGAGAATCATGAACCTGGCCGCCGGACGCCGGGGTGTGGTCCGTCTGGAGGTCGGCGAGCCCCTGTTCTCCACGCCGCCCCATATCGTGGAGGCCGCCGTGCGGGCCGTGAGGGACGGCTTGACCCGGTACACCCCGAACGCGGGTCTCCCGTCCGTGAGGGAGGCCGTCTGCGCCCGCATGCACCGGGACTACGGTCTCGAGATCGCGCCCGAGAGGGTCTGCGTGACCGTGGGAGGCGTGGGCGGCATCTCGTCCGCCCTCCGCGCGGCGGTGGACGCCGGGGACGAAGTCCTCATACCCGACCCGGGCTGGCCCAACTACTACATGATGGCCGTGGTGGCGGGGGCCGTCCCCCGCCGCTATCCCCTGCGTCCCGAGAACGGTTATCTCCCCGACCTCGACGAACTCAGGTCCATGGTGGGCCCGCGCACGAGGGTGCTGGTGGTGAACTCGCCCTCCAACCCCCTGGGGACGGTCTTCCCGCCCGCCCTCGTGGAGGCCCTGGTGGATTTCGTCTCGACGCACGACCTCATCCTCATCTCGGATGAGGTGTACGACCGCATCATATACGAGGGCACCCACCGGACCGCGTGCGCCTACGACCCCGACGGCCGCGTGGTCGCCGTTTTCAGCGCCTCCAAGACGTACGCCATGACGGGCTGGCGGGTCGGCTACGCCATCGCCGGCGAGGAGATGGTGCGCCAGATGGCCAAGTTGCAGGAAGCCTATGTGTCGTGCGCCCCTGCGCCCTCCCAGAAGGCGCTCGAGGCCGCCCTCACCGGCCCGCAGGACGGCGTGGAGGCCATGTGCCGCACGTACCGGGAGAACAGGGACCTCACGTGCCGGCTCCTGGCCGAGAGGGGCATCCCTCACCGGAGGCCTGAGGGGGCCTTCTACGTGTGGATAGAGGCGGGCTGCCGCAACTCGACGGAGTTCGCCCACCGCCTTCTCACCGAGCGCGGGGTGGCTCTCGCGCCGGGGAGCACCTTCGGTCCGAGAGGAGAGGGATACGTGCGCGTGTCCCTGGTCTCCGCGGCGGAGGCGATCCGCGAGGGTGTCGCCGCGCTCGCGGCGGCCATCGCCGGCGCCGCAGTGCCCGGGCGTGGGCGGCCGGACGGTTGCCCTGGGAGGTGTGGAGCATGAAACCGGCCCGCTACCTGATGCCTCAGGCCGTCTTCGTGGTGACCGGGGCGGCGGGGGAGAAGACGGCGGGGATGACGGCCTGCTGGGTGAACAGGGTGTCGCACCGGCCTCCTCTCTTCGCCGTGGCCATCCACCACGGCAGTCACACGCGCGACGTGGTGGCGGAGGGGGGCTGCTTCTGCATCCATATCCTTCGCCACAGTCAGGTCGACCTCGCCCGCAGGTTCGGGTCTGTGAGCGGTCGCGAGGTGGACAAGCTGGCCGGCGTCCCCTGGCGGCGGGGCGAGAGCGGGGCGCCCGTGCTGGAGGATGTCCTGGCCTACCTGGACTGCCGCGTGGTGCACCGGTTCGAGGTGGGCGACCACACGTTGTTCGTCGGCGAGCTGGTGGACGAGGGTGTCTTCCGGCAGACCGTGCCTCTTCTCTTCCGCCCTGAAGACTACGCCGACATCGGCCAGGCCGGAGACGAGGGCTGAGAGCTGACAACAGAGGGGCGAGGAAACCTCGCCCCTCTGTCGTTCCGCTGTCTTCGTCGGCCTGGCCTGCCGCCGAGACCTCCAGGCCTCCAGGCTCGGTGCGTTCTAGCCCTTGATGTCCCATTCCGCGGTCTTCCAGAACCTGACCGCTTCATCCGGGTTGCCCCAGGTCCCGTAGCCCATGATGTCGTCCAGGCTGATGAAGAAGCTGTTGAAGGCCGACGTGGTGGCGGTGACGCCCTTGACCACATCGTGCAGCCAGCTCTTCGGCTTGGAGAAGGGGCAGGCCCGCAGGCAGATACCGCAGCCCGTCCCGACCTCCTGCCAGAACTTGTAGCACTTCCAGACGTGGACGTACCACCTGTCACCACCGCCGCCGGGGTTGTTCGACGGGCACTGGGGTTCGTTGTAGGAGTCGTCGAACGAGATGGCCCCGGCCGGGCACTCCCGGGCGCACTTCTTGCAGGTGTTGCAGAACTCGCGGACCCCGAAGGATATCCGCTTGTCCGGCGCTATGGGGAGGTCCGTGAGGATCTTTATCGGCCGGAGGGCCGAGCCGAGGACCGGGTTGACGAGCAGTCCGTGGCGGCCCTGCTCGCCGAGGCCGGCGTCGATGGCGGCCGGCACGCTGAGGCTGGTGTCGTTGCCCATCGGGAGGGCCTTGTAGCCGATCTGGCGCAGGAACTCGGCCATGGTGCCGGCGAGTTCGGCCATGCGCGAGTAGGCCATGCTGATGGCGCCCTCACCGAGAGCCCCGGGGCAGAACTGCATGAGCTGGAGGTCGATGGGAACGAGGCAGACGATCATGGACTGCATCGACTTGGGGATGAGGTGGGCCTCATCGGTGTGCGTGGGCGTGTCCACCTCGTCGGTGAAGACGTAGGGGATACCCTTACTGTCGGACTCGTAGAACCACAGTTCGTTGACCTTGCAGACACCGACGTCGGCGGCCCCGAACACCCGCGCGGCCTTCTTGACGACGATGTTCGCCTCCTCCGGAGTCCCCTCCCAGGGGCCGAGGTTCTCCAGCCACTTGGTCTTGGCCACACCGAGCGGCTCCCAGCTGTAGAAGTTGAAGGCGCGGGTCCCGGTCCACCCGCAGTCGTACAGAGCATAGTCGAGCTGGGTGAAGCCGGGCTCCTTGGCCATCTGTTTTTCGAGGGCCACCTTGGATTGGCTCGCCCCGGCGAGGAACTCCATGAGTTCGGGGGGACGGCCGAAAGTGTTCTTGCTTTGAGGGAACCTCTTCAGCCGACTTATGTCGTGCGGGAACTCGTCGACCTGCTTGATGGTGAACTTCGTCAGCGGACCCGCGTTGAAGAGGCTGTTGGGCCCGTCGCTGACGGCCAAGGCCGGACTTGACGCGGCAAGGACTCCCGCCGCACCGGCCAGAAGGCCGGCACCCTTGAGGAAGTCCCGACGGTCGACCTTTTGAGGCATCTTCTCTTGGTCGGTCATCTCCTTAGCCAACCTCCTCACACTGAGAACGTGAGCAAGCTCATGCGCTGGCACTGGTCTTGCGGGCGGTCTTCACTATCAGCAGGCGAAGAAGGATGAAGAGGACCAGGCCGATGCCGCCGAAGATGAGTCCGCCAGCGGTGGCCGCCTGCGGGTACCCCTCCGCCACGCTTGTGCCGATCCAGGCCGCCACGAACAGGGCCCAGAGCGCGACGACGGCGACACCCAGCCAGTGGTACCAGGCGAGAGCGACGCCTTCCCTCTTCGCCCAGCCGAGGAGAGCCTGGACGGCCCAGAAGGCCACAGCTCCCAGCAGGAAGTACATGAGAACCATCGTCCGACCTCCTTCGCTATGGTGTCAACTGCCGCGACGGAGCGGCAGAGCATGCCAGAGGGGCTTGGATTCTGCCGTGACGGGACTTCTCAGTGGGACGGTTGTCGTGTCAGAGCGGTTCATCACACCGCCCATGGTACTCCCGCCCGAGAGGGGTGTCTGTAGCACGTGCTACAAGGGGTCTTGCCTCGGTAGCCCAGGCTACAATGGGTGGCCTGGCCGCACCAGGGGGCCTCTAAGGGATGACCACCTTCCTCAGGAACTCGACGGCCTTAGGCGGGATGAGAGCCGGCTCTCCGCCCCGGAACCCGCAGAGGACCGCCAGGCGGGCCATGAAGGCGGTCTTCAGGCTCTCCTCGAGGGCGAAGGTGATGTTCACGGCCTCGCGCAGGTCCCGGCCGACCGTCACGAGGCCGTGGTTCCGGAGCAGGACCGCCGGCCCGCGGGCGAGAGCCTCGGCCGTCCTGGCGGCGAGGTCGTTGCTTCCCGGCGCCGCGAACGGCACGGTCCTGAGCTCCGTGAAGCGCACGGCCTCGAGGGTGAGAGGCGGCACGGGCTCTTCGAAAAGGCTCCACACTGTGGCCAGCGGCGCATGGGTGTGGATGACCGCTCCGACGTCCAGGCGGGAGGCGTAGACGGCCAGGTGCATCCCTGTCTCCACGGAGGGCCTTATCCGCGTCCCGGCGCTTCCCGTCGGGGGCGGCACCCGCACGGGCCTGCCCTGGTCGTCCACCTCGAGGACATGCTCCGGGCCGAGCCGGCCCTTGAAGATCTGGCTGGCGGTGATGAGGATGTGGCCCGTGTCGGGGAGTCTGACACTGACGTTGCCCCCGGTGGGGGTTATGAGTCCGTGCTCGTAAAGTTCGTTCACTGTCTCGACCACGGCCTGCTTCAGGGCAAGCAGACGGTCGTCCCGGGTCTGTCCAGACGCCATGGGGCTTGCCTCACCTCGGTCTCGGGCCGGCTTCGTTTCGCGCCGGTCTGCATGGGTCTCCGGGACATCTATGTCGGCCGGGGCCGGTTCTCCTGCTCAGGGGCCGTGGCTTGCCGGCGCCCGAGACTCCGGGTAGGTCCGGGGCGCCGCGGGAAGAAGAGAAGGGCAGGGCTCGGGGCGGACGCCCCTCGAGCGAGCGACGTTGTGAGGAGGAGGTGGGTCCCGGTGCCTGTCGGCTACAGGGTGGCCGTGGACGTCGGCGGCACCTTCACCGATTTCGTCGTGACCGGCCCCGGAGGAGAGCTCGCGGCGACCTTCAAGATTCCCTCCACCCCGAAGGCGCCCGAGCAGGCGGTGCTGGGCGGCCTCCGCATGCTGACGGGAGCCGGGCCGGCTCCCGTCCCCCCGACCGAGGTCACCTTTCTCGGACACGGCACGACCGTGGCCACGAACGCCGTCATCGAGCGCACCGGAGGGCCGGCGGGACTCCTCATCACCGAGGGTTTCGGCGACCTCCTTGAGATCGGACGGCAGACCCGCCCCTCGCTTTACGACCTCCTCGCCGACAAGCCGGAGCCACTGGTGGAGCGGGAGTTCGTCTGGGAGGTCCCCGAGCGGGTGGCGGCCGACGGCTCGGTCGTCCGGCCGCTGGACCGGGAGGGCGTACGGAGGGGTCTGGCCCGCCTTCGCTCCCTCGGCGTGAGGTCGGTGGCGATATGCTTCCTCAACGCCCACGCCAACCCTGAGCACGAAAGGGCGGCGGCCAAGATCGCCCGGGAGGAGTACCCGGAGCTCCATCTCTCGGTCTCGCACGAGCTTCTGGCCGAGTTCCGCGAGTTCGAACGTCTGTCCAGTGTGGTGCTCAACGCCTACCTGTCGACGGCCATGGGGGAGTATCTCGACCGGCTCGCGGCCGGGGTGGCGCGCGAGGGGATAAGGACGGGCATCCACCTCGCCCATTCGGCCGGCGGCCTCCTGACCCTCGAGCGCTGTCTCCGGCGGCCGGCGGCGACGCTCCTGTCAGGCCCGGCCGCGGCGCTGGTGGCCGCGGCCTCGGCGGCGGCGGC